>JAUXFT010000010.1 GCA_030622755.1 Aestuariirhabdus sp.
AAGCCACCTATACTAGATGCCATCAAGTTTTTACTTGACTCCTATTTACTTGACTCCTAATTGGTACACTCTTTTATGCCCCGACCATGTATTTGCTGGCGGGGTATTTTTTTGCGCGTAGCTTTTCTGCGCGTGTCATAACGCGTCTCACAAACCTCTCGTTAAAAATGCACGATTATTCTGACGCCCGGGAACCGAATAGATCCGTCAGGCTTATGCAAACATCAGCCACTACCTCTCAATTATTTCACGCTTGAATTTTGAACACATGCTTCAATCTGCACCATCCATGCATAACGGAGATCATTACTGCCTGGCTTTTATTATAAGATTTTTGAATAGTAATCTCATATTTTCGTATAAAGAAATGCGGTATGTAACGTCGCGCTCGATCTATATTCGTTTTTTATTTCACGCTGTTGCTAAATTAACGGCCATCCTGGACAGGGATTGATAACGTTTCTTTTAGCTCTTCCATCACAATGTAACTCTTGGATTCCCTGACTCCTGGCAGCTTCAATAAAATATCTCCTAAGAGCTCCCTATAAGATGCCATCTCGGAAATTCTCGCTTTCACTAAATAATCAAAATCCCCGGATACCAGATGGCACTCCAAAACATGAGGCAGACCGATAACTGCCTTGCGAAAATCATCGAAAATATCAGCAGACTTCGAGTACAGGCTAATCTCTACGAAAACCAATAAGCCTGCCTGCAACATCCGGGGATTCAGTTTGGCGGAATAACCCTGGATAACATCTTCCCTTTCCAGGCGCTTCACACGTTCCATACAGGGGGTGGTGCTCAGCCCAACTTTGTTCGCAAGCTCCACATAAGAGATACGTCCCTCTTTTTGCAGCTCCCTCAGTATATTGCGATCTATGCGATCCAGTTGCCGCACCGTCTCTTTTTTATTGCGCATAATTTGCTCCTGAATACCCGTTATTTATTCGACTTTACCACCAGCTTGCTTCTTATTGGCAGCTATATAATTCATATTTTCAACAATATATAGCGAACACACCTGATTTTAGATCCATGGCACCCTTAGTTGGCTAGGCCCTGCCCAGGCCTTACCGAGTATCATGAAACCTTTCATTCGTTCGCATGTTGCAAATTTTGAACACTCGTGTGATTATCATTTTATTATCTGTTCCTTACATTTTTTTATTATCGGAGTAACCCTTTGGACCCTGTCGACGTAGGAGAGCGCCTCAAAACTATCCGTAAATCACACGGCTTATCACAGCGTGAACTGGCTAAACGTGTTGGTGTCACTAACAGCACAATTTCCATGATTGAAAAAAACAGTGTCAGCCCTTCGGTCAGCTCCCTGAAGAAGGTGCTTAGCGGTATTCCGATGTCACTAGTCGAGTTCTTCTCCATGGATCTCGAACAAAACAATCAACAGAAATGCGTATACCGTGCTAACGAACTCCTCAATTTAGGAGTTGCTCCTGTTGAAATGTTGCTTGTCGGTAAAGAACGGCGTGAACGCGCTATGGCTTTTCTTATCGAAACCCTGCCTCCCGGCAGCGATACAGGCTCAGAAATGCTTAACCATGAGGGCGAAGAAGCCGGTGTAGTTATCGAAGGTAAACTAACGCTTACCGTTGGCAATGACGTTTCCGTACTTGAGAAGGGCGATAGCTATTACTTCGACAGCACGCTGCCCCACCGTTTTCAAAACCTCTTTGACGAGTCCTTACGACTGATAAGCTGCACCACTCCTGCTAATTTTTGATTGTCATGAGCAACAACGTAAAGAGTCTGTTTTTTCCGGCTAACAACCGTGGTTTTATCGGTAAACGCTGGCTAATGATAAGCCTGCGCACCCTTCACCTGGTTGGTATATGTGGAATTGGCGCGAACTTTTTATTCGAGCTGAGCATCGAGCAATCTCACTCTTATCTTTACCTCACTTTCTTTAGTGGTATCGCTATGGTGCTGATCGAGCTATGGAGCAACGGCGTTTGGCTTCTTCAACTCAAGGGAATGGCTATTGTCGTGAAGCTTCTATTGATAGGAGCGATGCTATGGTGGCCAAATTATTCCGCGGTGCTATTTATAGCCGCTGTTATTATCTCGGGAATAAGTTCTCATGCTCCGGGCTACATTCGATATTACTCAGTCTGGCATCGACGGCGTATCTGAATAGTTTCATTCCCGGCATGATTTGATTGTTAATAAAAAGGACCCAATGGGTCCTTTTTATTAACTCGCCGCTATTCAAGCCTATCTATCACGCACCCTCTTTAGCGACATCCTGATCAATTTTTGCCGGGTTAGGTACCTTAAACAAAATAGCATAGAGGATTGGAATAACGATCAGTGTCAATACCGTAGCAAAACCCAACCCAAACATAATCGTTAGTGCCATGTTGACGAAAAACACATCTGGCAAGAGCGGAATCATCCCTAGAATCGTGGTACTCGCCGCCATCATCACCGGTCGCATCCGACTTACCGCCGCATCCAGAATACCCATATAGGGATCTTTTCCAGCAGCAATTTGCAGATCGATCTCCTCGATTAATACAATGGCATTCTTTATCAGTAAACCCACCAGGCTAAGCGCACCCAGCAATGCCATAAAATCAAATGCGCCATTAGTTAACAACAATCCCGCGCTGATTCCAATCACGGCCAGGGGTACCGTCAACCAGATAATCAATGGCTGGCGAATCTTGCCGAACAGCAGAATGGTGACGATGATCATCATCATGAATCCACCAGGCAAAGCGCCGAATAACGCCCTCTGTGCATTCGCGGTATCTTCATACTCTCCACCCCATTCCAGGATATATCCCGGCGGTAATTCCATGGCCTCTATTTGCGGCTTCACTCGGCTAAATAAGGGCGTAGCTAACTCGCCTGTCGGGTTTGCAGAAGCAATAATGGTCGCGCGTCGATCCCGGTTGCGGATAATCGCGTTTTCCCAAACCGTTTGCCACTCCGTAACTACCTGGCCAACAGGAATGGCCGTATCCAGTACCGGACTCCACACCTGAATATCCTGCAGGCTGGATACATCCTGCCGCTCTACGTGTGGTGGCCACATGATCATCGGCAATAACCGAATCCCGTCCCGATACAGACCCACCTGAGTTCCCTCAAAACTTTGCTGCAACGCGTTGGCAAGGTCATGTCGAGTAATACCCAGCTGTCGTCCTACGCTTTCGTTGAAAACCGGGCGAATCAACTTAACCGGCTGTCGCCAGTCATCACGGATATCCTTGGCCTCATGATCTGCCCTGTAGATAGCCTGAGTCTGCTCAGACAATTCACGCAGCACTGTATGATCCGGACCACTAAAGCGGGCCTCTATTTTTGAGTCACGTCCGGGCCCAATGCGTAGGTTCTTTACCTTGGGTTCGGTGTTAGGGAAATTAGCCGCCATAAAGTCTTCGATCTTCAGCTTTAAGGGTGCTATCTGCTCCCTCGACTCTACCTCCACAATAATCTGGCCATAAGCCGTACTTGGCGATTCCGGTGTGTATACCAGGGTGAATCTGTCTGCTCCGCCTCCTACAAAGGAAGAGGTGCTAACCACGTCCTGCTGCTCACGAATATATTTATCTATTTCCAACAAGTCATCGCGAGTATGGCGAATATCGGTGCCTTCAATCTCCCATAAATCGACAAAAAACAGCGGCGTATTAGAATCCGGAAAGAAGGCCTGGCGTACGTATCCGAAGCCCAGTATCGATGCCACGAAAAGGACCATCACGAGAGTAATACTCACGTAGCGAAAGCGTACCGCCTTATCCAAAAAACCTCGATAGATACGAAAGCCAGCGCCTGAGTATGCATCAGAGTTGGCTCCATCTTCGGCTTTGGCATCGGGTTTGATCAGCCAGGCACAGAGCATCGGGGTGGTGGTAATTGCGGTAAACCAGCTCAACAGCAACGAAATTAAAACGACCCAAAACAGTGAGTTTACAAATTCTCCTGTGGCATCCTGCGATAAGCCAATGGCTGAAAATGCCAGGATACCAACGATGGTGCCTCCGAGCAGGGGCCAGATAGTCTGATTGACCACTTCACCGCCGGCTTTAACCGGATCCATACCACCACGTATTCGAACCAGCATCCCTTCAGCTACCACAATGGCATTATCGACCAGCATACCCAATGCGATAATCAGCGCGCCAAGGGAAATTCGTTGCAACTCAATTCCCTTCATATCCATAAACCATAATGTGCCGCTCACGGTAATCAACAGCACCGCGCCGATAATCAGACCAACTCGAAGACCCATGAAGAAAAGCAACACCACGATCACAATCACCAGCGCCTGGCCCACGCTAATCACAAAACCGTTAACCGATTTTTCGACCTCCGCAGCCTGATCGTAGATACGGGTAAACTCGATACCCAACGGCGCAAGTTCCAACAGCTCTTGTATACGCTTTGACAAAGCCTTGCCAACAGCAGCAACGTTAACTCCCGACGACATGGATATCCCAAGAGTCAGTGCCGGATCACCATTTGCATATATCAGTTGCTTGGGAACTTCATCATAACCACGGATAACGGTTGCGATATCTTTCAGGTAGATCAACCGGCGATTCTCACTGCTAATCAGCACGTTACCGACATCCTTAACAGAATGGGATTCGCCGGTTGGCTCGATACGAATGTAATCGTTACCTACACGAATGTGGCCAGCGTCGGCCACGACATTCTGGCTTTTCAAAACATTGGTAATATTCTGTGGAGAAATACCCAGCTCGGCCATTCGATTGCGAGATAACTCTATATAAACCACCTCATCCACATATCCGCCGATCACCACTTTGCGAACACCCGGCACCAACACCAACTCTTTTTTCAAAAAGTCGGCGTAATCCTTAAGATCACGATAGGTGTAGCCTTCTCCGGTCAAGCCATAGTAGATGCCATAAACATCCGCATACTCATCATACACAACGGACGGCAGCGCCCCGGGTGGCAGTTTTTTCTGCATATCACCGATTTTGCGCCGAAGTTCATCATAGATTTGCGGGAAGCCTGCCTTACGGTATTTATCCTCAAATTCGACATTGACCTCAGAGTAACCTTCGCGAGAGACCGACATTTTTATACGCTTCAACTGCTCCATCTCCTGAACAGCATCTTCAATGTGATACGTCACCTCGTCATTAACCTGGCTTGCGTTAGCACCAGGATACAGCGTAAAGACTTTAGCCTCTTTAATGGTGAACTCAGGGTCTTCCAGCTTACCCATCCCTTCGTAGGCGCCCAAACCTCCACCCACCAGAATGATGACCACTAACCAGGTTATTACTTTGTTGGTTATCGAATACTCAGCAATATTCATGTTTTGTCCTTAATGAAGAGGGCATATCACAAGCCATGAACCACGCCTTATTTAGTGGCTGCAGCGGGCTCAGTAAAGGGCTCAGCTTGCTCTATTTTCGGAAGCAAACGAACTTTCATGCCATCGACCAGAAAGGCGATGCCGGCAATAACCACTCTTTGCCCCTCCTCCAAACCTTCTATCACCTCAATGGTGTTGCCATGCATCTCTCCAGCTGTGACCTGCTGCGATTTAACGGTCATGGACATCTCATCGACCACCCATACACGAGGGTTCTGGTTAATGTCACCAAAAATTGCGGCCGTCGGTACCATGTAGGCAACGTTCGACATGTGAGTATCACTCATATCCACCGTCACTGACGTGGTCATACCCGGCAGTATAATGTGATTGGTCGGTCTCTCCATTGCCAGTGTTACCCGAAAGGTTTGCGTCTGCGAATCAGCAACCGCGGAATATTCCTTTAATTTCAACTCGAAGGTTTTATCTCCAAAGACGGCAGATACCTTGGGTCTGTAACTCTCTTCACGTAAACGCCGAACATCCCCTTCCGGAATATCAATCTTCACCTCGAGCGAACTGAGATCCTGTAGCTCCACGATGGTCTGCTTGGCCTGAATCTCTTCAAAGTTTTGCACCAGACGTTGGGCAACCTGACCGGCAAAGGGGGCTTTCAAATCCGTATATGCCAAATCTTGACGTGCCGTGGCCAGGGCGGCATCCGCACTTTGGTACGTAGAGTACAGCCTGTCATGGTCGGCTTTGGATATGTGCCCATCGGGCAGCAGTTTTTCCGCGCGCAAAAAATTTGCCTTGGCCTCCTGATATCGGGCGCGACGATCACGGGCGACGATCTCCAGATCCGTTCTATCCAGTTGCGCAATGATTTGTCCCTTCTCTACGATATCTCCCTCTTTTGCTGGCAATTGTTTCAGAATGCCGGAGACTCGAAACGACAGGTCGACCTTTTGATTGGCATCAATGACACCAGGAAACACTCTGACGGCCATCGAACCCGGAGCTGTTACCATATATGTTTTTACCGGACGAACTGCCTCTGCAGTTTCCTCTGGTTGCTGTTCTCCGCAACCCACAAGCAGAAGTGGTATGATTGCAACGCAGATCAAGCCACCAAAAGTTTTACTCATATACTTCTCCATAAAATCACATCCATCCCTACTGCATGATGAAACCTCAGCAGGAACAATGAAGCCCTGCAATTCGCTAATTGTGGCACAGCATAATACCGTCTGCTTGTTATCAATTCGCTAGTTTTCTTGGTATTAGAAGGCATTAGTAGCTTTAATCTATATTATCACTTCTTCTTCATGAAAATTACTGCACCGTGATCAGCGAAACGACCCTCTATAGCATTCTGGCTGCCCTACTCCACTTAACCGTGGCATTGACGCTGGCTATTCGCATCGTACTCAAGCGACGTCCGGTGGGTGTCTCGCTGGCATGGCTACTTCTACTGGTGTTGCTGCCTGTTGCAGGGATTGCTCTTTACCTGCTGATTGGTGATCACCGCCTTGGCAACAAGCGCTTGAATCGCGCCGCCAGATTACTACCCGCTTATACCCGCTGGGCCGAGCAAATGAGCGATACTCATCCTGAATGTCTGCCCGATTTAGCGCCTTGCTATCAAGGGGTTTATCAACTCTCTCAGCGATCTTTAGGGGTTCCTGTGCTCGGCAATAATCAGCTCACACTAATGACAGACTCTCTGAATATTCTCTCGAGCATTATCGAAGATATCGAGCACGCACAACATTTTTGTCACTTGCAATTCTACATCTGGGCAGATGGAGGTTCAGCGGATAAGGTTACCGAAGCCCTGATTGATGCAGCTCAGCGGGGGGTAGAATGCCGCGTGCTGGTCGATGGCGTAGGCAGCTCAAAATTCATCAACAGCGAATGGCCCAGGCTAATGCGCGAGCAGGGCATTCAGGTAAAGGTTGCTTTACCGGTTGGCCCCATGCGGCTCTTTCTGGAACGATTGGACCTGCGCAACCACCGAAAAATTGTCGTGATAGATGATGCCATTGGTTACACAGGCAGCATGAACTTGCTGGATCCACGCCAATTCAAACAGGACGAAGGGGTCGGACAATGGATTGATGCGATGGCTCGTGTACAGGGTCCCGCTGTACACGCCCTGAACGCCGTTTTCCTTTGGGACTGGCATATTGAAACGGGTCAATCCATCGATGTGTTTCTGGAATATAGCCATCTGCAAATTCCCGAATCCGGCGAGCAGGGCAGGGGGCTACAGGTTGTGCCTTCCGGCCCAGATGATACTCGCGAACTGATTCATCAGCTTTTATTGGCCACCCTCTATTCTGCGCAACAGGAACTGGTGATCACCACGCCTTATTTCGTTCCTGACGAGTCCTTGATGACCGCATTAAAATCGGCTGCCAGGCGCGGCATCAAAGTCCAGCTCATCCTTCCCAAGCGCGTTGATTCGAGGCTGGTTCGCTATGCCAGTCGTTCCTACTTCCAGGAACTGCTCGACGCTGGCGTTGAAATCTGGGAGTTTTACGGAGGCTTACTGCACACCAAGAGCGTGCTGGTTGACCGGCACATCGCTATATTTGGCACGGTGAATCTCGATATGCGCAGCGTATGGCTCAACTTCGAAGTGTCACTGGTGGTTTTCGATAAAACCTTTGGAGAAGCCCTGGGCTATTTACAAAACAGCTATATGACCGAGAGTGAAAAACTCTCGGGTTCCGACTGGAAAAAACGCCCTCTTGCTCGACGCCTGGCCGAAAATATTGCCCAGCTAACCAGCCCGCTATTATAAGAAAAGCATAAGGGAAATCCTGAGGTATTCAGAAACATTAAAACGGCTGATGTTCTTCGTATAAAACAGCACCAACACCGTAGCTAGCCCTGTAGATAGGGGCGTCTGTTTAAATCTATCTGTCTGTGGAAAACCTGTGGAACAGTGGGGATATCTTGGAAACAGGCACGACAAATCCGAGCAACTTTACTTTAGTAGCCACTCAGAATGTCAAAGTTATGCACAGCATCCGCGGGAGTCATTCCCCCAACGAAAGCAATATCGGCTAGATATCACTCCAGTAGGTGTTGCCGATCATGGTATCCAGTTTTTTGTTATCGAAATGGTCTTCTATGGCCCTGCGGACAAACAGAGAACGTGTAGCATTTTTCTCTTTTATCGCCCTGGTCGCATTTTGCTTACTGCGCTTCTTGATATTTGCGTTTTGCATATCGATCCCCTGTTTACAGCCATTATTGTTTTTATAGGTAATCAGTACAGTTACAAAATAAAAAAAACTACCATTAAGCGCAAGAAAAATATCTGTTATTTCTAAAAATAATATGAGTTTTGTTCCTGGTGCTACATAAAGAGGCAATGCCAGCTCAATTCTCCACAGCTTTCCGTTAAAAGTGGGTATATTTGAAACATTCGCCGCGACATGGCTTTTTAAAGTTCACATATCCAAAACCGTTGAATATATACGCCAGCGACTTAGCGCTCGCGCTAAATAACGGCAGCAGGATTGGGTGACGATGCGCTAATCTGTAGAAGTTCAGCAATGAAACATCGCCTGTTATTTTATTATTCCCGCCCTTTCAGTTCCTTTTTTATCTCCTTGTAACTCAAGTGACGTACGTCAGTGCCCTTAACCAGATAAATAACATGCTCGGCTACGTTTCTTGCGTGATCTCCAATTCGCTCGAGGGAACGCAACACCCAGATGATATTCAATACTCGAGAAATGCTTCGCGGATCTTCCATCATATACGTCACTAGCGCGCGCATTGCACTTTTGTATTCCATATCCAGAGACTTATCCGTTTTGGCAACCTTCAACGCCATGCTGGTATCAAAACGAGCAAACGCAGTCAGGCTACCTTTCAGCATATCCCGGACCATAGTTCCGATGTGGCGTGTTTCTACATAACCTCTTGGCGCTTCTCCGTCTTCCGTTAAACGAATCGCATGACCCGCCACTTTAACGGCCTCATCACCGATCCGCTCAAGATCGCTAGCGGCTTTAGAGCAGGCAACAACTAAACGAAGATCACTGGCTGCAGGGTGTCGACGCGCCAATATGCGTGTGCACTCCTCATCAATTGTCAGTTCCATAGTATTAATCAGGTCATCCCGTTCACGGACACCTTTGGCAAGCTCACTATCCGCACTCATCAACGCATCTATTGCATCAGCAACTTGCTTCTCAACCATCCCCCCCATCGCCAACAATTTGTTTTTTACTTCATCTAGTTCTGCATTAAATTGCTGAGAGATATGCCTGGTATGTACTTCTGTATTGATTTCCATTTTTTCTCCGCCACTTTTTCGCTATTTATCATCATCTGGCTTACTGCCTGCTTACCATCTTGATTAGCCGTAACGGCCAGTGATGTAATCTTCAGTTTGCTTTTTACTCGGATTAGTAAACAGCGTATCCGTGTCACCATATTCGATCATGTCGCCCATATACATAAACGCCGTGTAATCAGAAACACGAGCCGCCTGCTGCATATTGTGAGTAACAATCACAATAGTGTATTTGGATTTGAGTTCATTAATCAGTTCTTCGATTTTTAATGTTGATATCGGGTCAAGCGCCGAGGCGGGTTCATCCAATAACAGCACTTCTGGCTCGACGGCAATGGTTCGTGCAATCACCAATCGCTGCTGCTGTCCTCCGGACATGCCCAGCGCGCTTTCGTGCAAGCGATCTTTCACCTCATCCCACAACGCCGCCCCTGTTAACGAGCGCTCAACCACTTCATCCAGAACACGTTTGTTATTAATTCCTTGAATGCGCAGGCCATAAGCGACGTTCTCAAAAATACTTTTCGGGAAGGGGTTCGGCTTCTGAAATACCATGCCCACGCGACGGCGAAGTTCAGCGACCTCGGTTGATCGCTGATAAATATCTTCTCCATCAAGTAATATTTTCCCGGTAATTCGGCAGCCATCAACCAGATCATTCATCCGGTTGATGCTCCTGAGCAGAGTCGATTTTCCACACCCGGAAGGTCCGATAAAGGCGGTTACACGCCGTTTGGGAATCGTAATATTAATCCCATTAAGGGCTTGTTTATCACCGTAATGAAGATTGAGATTTTCAATCTTCATACAGGTTTCTTCATTCTCCAACTGAAGCTGTTGCGGTTTTCGACCCATAGCTGCGGGATCGATCGCATGCGTTCTACTCCGGCGGTCACCTTCAGTTTTGGCCGTCAGTTCTACCGAACCCGTTTGTGTCATTTGATTTTCTCCACTTGCCCCAAGCATTACACTTCCAGGGCTTTATATTTTTCACGAAGATGGTTGCGAATATATACCGCCGATAAATTAAGTACGGCAATTACCACTACCAGCAATAAAGCAGTTGCGTAAACCAGCGGCCTGGCGGCCTCTACGTTTGGACTCTGGAAGCCAACATCGAAGATATGAAATCCAAGGTGCATAAATTTTTGATCGAGATGCAAATAAGGGTAGTTTCCATCAAGCGGTAACGAGGGGGCTAGTTTCACGACACCCACCAGCATCAAAGGTGCAACCTCTCCAGCGGCACGGGCTACCGCAAGAATAAGCCCCGTCATCATCGCGGGGCTCGACATAGGCAACACCACTCGCCACAAAGTTTCGGCTTTAGTCGCGCCCAGCGCCAGGCTACCTTCTCGAACGGAACTCGGAATACGCGACAACCCCTCTTCTGTGGCCACGATAACGACGGGCAGGGTCAGCAGCGCCAGGGTGATCGATGCCCATAATAATCCCGGGGTTCCCAAGGTTGGCGCGGGCAAGGCTTCAGGGAAAAACATCTGGTCTATGCCGGAGCCCATAAAGTACACGAAGAACCCTAAACCAAACACGCCATACACTATGGAGGGTACGCCTGCCAGGTTGTTAACAGCGATCCGAATCGCTCGGGTTACCGGACCCTGTTTGGCATACTCGCGCAAATATACTGCAGCTATTACCCCAAACGGCGTCACAATAATCGACATCAATATAACCATCATCACGGTGCCAAATATGGCCGGAAAGATACCGCCTTCAGTATTTGCCTCACGAGGATCGTCGCTAACGAATTCCCATATTTTCGCCCCGTAAAACCCAACTTTATCCATCAAACTCATCGCATTAGGACGGTAAGCGCGCACTATGTTACCCAGGGTCATGGTTACTTCAGTACCGTCGCTGGCGACCCCAATCATCCGATCACGATTCAAACGAACATAAAGGTTACCGAGCTGTGTCTCCAGTGTGGAGTATGTCAGTTCGAGTTCCTTACGGCTTTCCGCGATAAGCGCATACTGGCGAGGATCCGTCTCACCGCGCAGCTGCAAACCTCTTTCGCGTAACCGTAGACGTTCAATTTCCGAGTTAATCGAACCGATTTGATGCTTCTCGATATCATAAATTTCCTTGTGGATATCCAAAGCACGTTCAATACGGTTTAACATAACGGGCCAGGCTTTTTCTCCGCTGGCAACTAATCGATCTTCTTCATATACCGCTTTTAAACGCCCGTAAAAGTTGCCCCATTCGCGACGCTCAACGGCCATCAATTGCTGCGGAAATCGGCGATCGGCGAGATAGTCATCCAACACCCAGACAAAATCTCCACCGCTGACATCACGGTTACCAATTTTGATCAGGTCTCTTTGCATGACCTCTTTGTCAACGACCGGCATCCCTGCCTCAGCCAGTCGTACTGACGACACCTCTTCTACTTCAACGATTTCACCAACAATCAAACGCTCCGTTTGACCAGGAACACGATATTCAGATTCCATGATCGCATTCGGCCAAAAATGACCAAGACCTCGTACGCCGATCAACAGCAACAAACCCACCACCATGACCAGGCTTATCGAAACCGCTCCGGCGTTCAACCAAACAAAGGGTGATCCGCTTTTATACCAGGATGAGAAAGACTCACGTAACATCGTAATTCCTGCCGTTAACTATCGGTCAACTAAAGAGAGCTGTACTTTTTACGCAGGCGGTGACGAACCACCTCTGCAAAGGTGTTCACCACAAAGGTAAACAGGAAGAGCACCATGGCTGCCAGGAACAGTACTCGATAATGCGAACTACCTACCTCGGTCTCCGGCATCTCTACTGCAATGTTGGCCGCCAACGTACGCATACCTTCAAAAATGTTGGCATCCATGATCGGGGTATTCCCGGTCGCCATAAGTACGATCATAGTCTCCCCTACGGCACGACCCATGCCGATCATGACTGCCGAGAAAATACCGGGGCTGGCGGTTAACAGCACCACGCGCGTCAATGTTTGCCAGGGCGTAGCGCCCAATGCGAGTGATCCATAGCTCAAGTGCTTTGGCACACTAAAAATGGCATCTTCAGTGATAGAGAAGATTGTCGGGATAACAGCAAAGCCCATCGCCAACCCTACCACCAGGGCATTTCGTTGATCATAACTGACGCCCAACTCGCTGGAGAGCCAGCTGCGCATATTGCCGTTAAAGAACCACAATTCCATCTGCTCACTCATACCCAGAGCAAAGGCGCCTGACAGCAGTACCACTGGAATTAACAAGGCCGCATGCCAACCATCGGGTATAAACAAGCGTAACTTATCCGGCAGTTGAGCCCATAAGAAACCAAACAGCACGATGCAAAAAGGCACCAGAATCAACAAGGCGAAAATACCAGGAAGCGTATCCTCTACTAAGGGTGCTAACCATAAGCCGGCGAGGAACCCGAGAATGACGGTGGGAAGAGCCTCCATCAACTCAATTGCCGGTTTCACTTTTCGGCGCATTGCTGGCGCCATAAAGTAAGCCGTGTATATTGCGCCACAAATCGCCAGGGGTGTTGCCAGCAGCATGGCGTAAAAAGCTGCCTTTAATGTGCCAAACGCCAACGGCATCAAACTCATTTTTGGTTCGAAATCATTCGTTGACGCAGACGACTGCCAGATGTAATCGGGCTCGCTGTAATTCTCGTACCAGACTTTGTCCCACAACACACTCCAGGATATTTCGGGATGCTCATTGAGCATCGACCAGAATTCCAATTCGCCTTCACCATTAGCGAATAAAAGAGCATTCGCCCTGGGGGAAATGGCCATTAAATCAATTTCCCCGGAGCTCATAGACTCCGTCAGCAGGCTTCGATGCGCAGTCGCATGATAAAGGCCAACGTGACCACTACTATCTGCTGCAACAAACCCCTTACGGCGATGCTCTGGCACAATGGCGGTAATAGCATCGAAGCCCAGTTTAAAATTTCTAACATTCTGCAAACTGTAATTGTTGCTATCATCCCGGAGCAGAAACCATTGGCCAATATTCCCGTCGCTATCGCCCACCAACAATGAGATCCCGCCGAGCAGAAAATCAATATCCGTAATCTCGGCGCCTCCACTGGTGACAGCCAGGACGCTGTTAATGATCGGTTGATCCCGATCCCGCAAATCAAGAACAGCCAATCGATTACCCGACAAGGTTGCAAATAACCAGCGCTGCTCAGGATCAACCAGCAATCGCTTAACTTCTCCCGGCAAACCGGGTAATTGCAGTTGCTCCTCCTGCAGCGTGACCTCTTCGGAAAGAAAATCGATCGCCTTATTAAATACCGTGACATGAATACCGGCCTGACTACTGCCAGCCAACACCAGCGCATCATCTCCATCCCGCACGCTTATCTGCTCTATTGGGCTGCCGGACACGCCAAGCATTATCGGCTCGTCGCCATAGGGGTATTCGATATGCGGGGTGATCTGACGAATATCATCAGGGTAGGTGATCCGGTAACTGTGCTTAAAAACAATCACCTCCCCCGAGGAAAAACCCACCACAATTTCCCTGGTACCCGGGTCAGCTTCAGCTAAAGAAGTAATCACCGCACCCGTGGGTACGGGTAAACTTAGCTGTTGTTTAACTTGACCATTTTTCGCATTAAAGAAAATAAGGTTGCCTTTGCTATCGACTCGAAGCGCCAATTCAGATTGCTCTTCGATGGCCATGTATAGCGTATCCCCACCTGCTTCTACCTGGAGGACGGGGTAGGTTGCCACGCGCTCTATATCCGCACCTTTAAAGAGCGGTAACACTTCATAGAGCAGGTAAAGAAAGATGAGGAGAATAGCGGCGATTACGCTAATACCACCGACAGCAACTCCCCATCGTGCCAGTCGATCTTTAACAGATCGAAAACGACGATGACGGCGTAACGCATCGGAATTAAAGTCGATTATTGGGGCAGATTTTTCAAGTGCTGATGAAGTTTCAAGTACTTTGCTCATGCCGGGTACCATACACCGCCAATATGACAGTTATATTACAACCCGGATGCCACAAAACATGCCATTCATATGAGGCATACGCCCCTTAATCTATAAGAGAGAATCAGGTGCAATCGCTGGCATCTCTTTCAGTTATAGCTTCTGGCAATTTCCACGATAATCCGTGAGCAAATCTCGGCAACGGAACCTCAAAAAAGAGGTCCATTTATCGCGCATTAATCGTCCATTAACGTATAGCGCACTCGCGTATAACGTATAACGTATAAATGGTTAAAACTTTTGCTAAAGGTCGTTTGATTAATTTCAACGTATCCCGAGAATTTGTTTACGTAGTTATAAACCCAATAAAAAAAGGAGGCCTCGGCCTCCCTTCTGCAAACAAACCGATCTGTTTTTAATTTAACCCAAGCACCGCCAGCTGCTTATCAACCACTTTAGCGGGCAATGGAATATAGCCATCCTTGACCACTATATTTTGTCCCTGTTGCGACAAGACCATCTTAAGAAACTCGCGGTCAATAGGTGACAATGGCTTATTGGGTGCTTTGTTGATGTATACATAAAGGAACCGAGCCAATGGGTATGCCCCACTTACCGCATTTTCTGAAGTTGCATCAACGAAAGGCTGTCCTTCCTTTTTTGCCAGAGGAACAGTACGTATGCTTGAAGTCTTATAACCTATACCGGAGTAGCCAATCCCATTAATGGAAGAACTCACCGCCTGAACCACTGATGCAGAACCAGGCTGCTCATTCACGCTACTCTTGAAGTCACCCTTACACAGCGCTTTCTTTTTGTAATATCCGTAAGTTCCTGACACCGAGTTACGGCCATACAACTGGATGTCTCGCCCTTGCCATTCACCCTCAAGCCCCATAGCCCCCCAGCTATCAAGGTTCTTGTCGTAGCCGCACTTACGCGTCGATGAAAAAACCGCATCCAGCTGCGCGATAGTCAGGCCTTCGATTGGATTGTCTTTGTTCACAAAAACCGCCAAGGCATCGATGGCAACCGGTACCGCAGTGGGTTTATATCCATATTTTTTCTCGAAAGCTTCCAGCTCCTTGTCCTTCATCTTACGACTCATTGGCCCCATATTAGAGGTACCTTCAGTCAATGCAGGTGGAGCTGTAGATGAGCCTGCAGCTTGAATCTGAACATTTACGTTTGGATATTCACGCTTGAATTGCTCGGCCCACAGGGTCATCAGGTTAGCCAGAGTATCAGATCCAACGCTGGACAAATTTCCAGAAACACCGCTGGTTTTTGTATAGCTCGGTATATCTGCATCAACTGAAGCTGCTGCCATAGTAATACTCATACTTCCGGCTACCAGCACAGTCGTCATACCTTTGATCACGGTATTCATATTCATTTACGGTCACTCCAATCTATGATTTCGTGTAATTACTGACACCCAGTATCAATATCCTTTGTTGCAAATATATTGCTCGTTCATGACAGTTTTGTGACGAAGGGTGTCTGATTAGCCAATTCCATAAAAATCAGACGTGCCACTTACACCCAAGGCACTAATTCCGGGTATAATCCGCGCAGAAAACTAATGCCGGTTTACGTCTCGGGATCGGAGATAAACCATCCATAGCAATAAAAATAACGGAACCCTGATGATCAGTATTGAAGAATCCCCGCAGCCCAAAGGCGAGCTTTGCCTTCAGCTTCAAGCAATGCCCAAAGACACCAATGCCGAAGGCGTGATCTATAGCGGCTGGCTGGTTGGGCAGATGGATTTAGCCGCTGCCATGCTAGCAAGCCGGATGGCACATGGCCGCGTAGCAACTGTTTCTATGGACAACATGGCTTTCATGGTACCCGTGAAAGTTGGCGATTGCCTGAGCTTCTACGGCTCTATTGCCAACAGCGGGCGTAGTTCGGTGAGCATTGCTATAGAAGTTTGGAAACCTGCAACCCCAACCTCCGAACGCTGTAAAGTCACCGATGGCAATATTGTACTGGTTGCCATCGATAAAAGTGGCCGCACACGGCCAATTAATAACTGATAAGTAACTAAACAATAACTGAACAATATTCCTGGCTACTCTGTTGAGGTTCTGGAATCCTGTTCTTGCAAGACGTTAAGCGCGGACAGGATTTCTGTAATGGCCGCCACCGTCATTTGATGGGTTTTCTCAATCGCTTGCTGATCTCCATCGGCAACTGCCTGCGCCATCGCGACCCGATGCTGCGCCTCTGCTATCTTTTCCTGCTCACTCTGGCCCACCCTGATGGTTCCGATTGAGCTACCTAACAGCCGTACCAGCTGTACCAGCTGCCCCTTACTGCGTGATGCCAATGTTTCTTCCAGCAGCTGATTAAAGTGCTGTATTTTCTCAAAATTCACTTCTTTCGTTTCACTCAACGTTATCTACTCCTCGGTAAATTGGCTGATCCATTTATCAAAATTAAAAAGATCAGACTTAAAAAGATCAAAATTAAAAAGATCAGCATTAAATCTTATATCGCTTGCAGTTTGGCATACGACAGCATCAGCCATTTAGTGCCTTCGCTATCAAAATTGACCTGCACTCTTGCCTGGGCGCCCTGGCCTTCATAATTCAATATGACACCTTCCCCAAACAACTTATGCAATACGCGTTGGCCCAACTTAAAACCCGTCTCCGGTACTTCACTATTGCGTAAAGGAGATGCAAACATCCCCTGACTTACCGGCCTGGAGATGCGAGCTTTCATGCGCACCTCCTGCAATAAATCTGATGGTATCTCACTTATAAATCGTGATGGTGAGTTTAGCGTTTCCCTACCGTGCAAACGACGGGATTCGGCGTAACAGATATAAAGCTTTTTCATCGCCCGGGTAATACCCACATAGCAAAGCCGCCGCTCCTCCTCCAGCCCGTTAGCCCCATCTAAAGACATTTTATGGGGAAACAAGCCCTCTTCCACGCCTGCCATAAACACCAAGGGGAACTCCAGGCCTTTTGCAGAGTGCAAAGTCATTAACTGCACACTTTCCTCATATTTATCGGCCTGGTTATCACCTGCTTCCAGTGCCGCGTGATCAAGAAAAACGGCCAATGGAGAGGCATCTTCCTCCTCTTCCTCATCATGATAAGGCGACTCATCCAGCGAGAACTCACGAGTAGCACTGACCAGCTCTTCCAGGTTTTCTATTCTCGCCTGAGCTTTTTCTCCTTTCTCCTTGCGGTGGTGATCAATTAAACCCGTGCTGGAAATCACTTGATCCACCAGTTCATGCAGTAACATTTCACCGGTTTCGATTCGTAACTCCTCAAGTAACTCCATAAACTGGCGAACCGAACCACTAGCCCGTGCAGGCAATAACTGCTGCTCAATCACCCTTGAGCAGGCCTGCCACAGGGAGACACTTTGTTCACGCGCGCAATCGCGTATTTTTTGTACGCTGCGCTCACCTATTCCCCGAGTCGGCACGTTAATAACCCGCTCCAGCGATGCATCATCGTCTGGATGATTGAGCAAACGCAGATAGGCCAGGGTGTTTTTAATTTCTGCCCGATCAAAGAATCGCTGGCCGCCGTAAATACGATAAGGTACCGAGGCACGAATCAGAGATTCCTCAAGCACCCGTGACTGGGCGTTGGAGCGGTACAGAATGGCAATTTCACTACGACTGTGTCCCTGCTCCAACCACTCCTGAATACGATCGACGATAAACCGAGCCTCGTCCTGCTCATTAAATCCCGCGTACAGCTGGATGGGCTCTCCATCTTCCCCATCGGTCCACAACTCTTTGCCGAGACGATCCGTGTTATTGCGAATTAACTCGTTGGCCGCTTTCAGGATGGTCGCCGTAGATCGGTAATTTTGTTCCAATCGAATAATTTGTACGTCAGCCAGGTCTTCATCAAAGCGGCGAATATTTTCAATACGTGCACCGCGCCAACCGTAGATTGACTGATCGTCATCTCCTACCGCCATTACCTGGCCATGCTCACCGGCCAGCAATCGTAACCAGGCATATTGAATCGCATTGGTATCTTGAAATTCATCCACCAGCAGGTGGGCAAAGCGGCGCTGATAATGTTCACAAATCGGCTGTTTATCTCTTAATAACTCATGAGCACGCAGTAACAGTTCCGCAAAATCTACCATTCCGCCACGCTGGCAGGCTTCTTCATAACGCTGATATACCCGTACCATAGTTTGGGCAAACAGATCGCCAGTGGTTTCTATATGTTGTGGGCGCAACCCTTCATCTTTTTGCTGATTAATAAACCATTGGGCCTGACGAGGCGGCCAGCGGGAATCATCTAATTCGAGCTCCTTGCAAATGCGTTTCACCAGACGCAACTGATCATCACTATCAAGAATCTGGAAGTTCTCCGGCAAGTTTGCATCACGCCAATGCGCCCTGAGCAAGCGATGCGCCAGACTATGAAAAGTACCTACCCACAACCCCTTCAACGAGCTGCCCCAAAGCTCCTCGATGCGCGCACGCATCTCAGCGGCGGCTTTGTTGGTAAATGTCACCGCCATAATACTGTATGGTGATTCCCCCTGGCCGACCAGCCAGGCAACCCGGCTGACCAGCACTCGAGTCTTGCCACTACCTGCACCGGCTAATACCAGATAATTGCCAGGTTTCGCGGTCACCGCTTGTTGCTGGGCATCGTTTAACGACGCCACCTGTTGGTTCACATTCATCAAGTTCCTGCCGAGTACACTCATGGCGCTATTGCCGGTGTACTATCACTTAGGGTTAAATGGAGTAATAGGTAGCCTATAATATCAAAAGCCTGCACGCTCGGCTCACTGTCCGTTCGAAGCTGGAAAAACATGTTAACAGAGCCCATCCATGATTAACGCTATCAAGCGTTTAATTCCTTCCCTCGGTGACTCGCCAGAGGAAGACAAGAAAAACAACGGCCAGTATCATAAAATGGCCATCAATACCCGCGCCCAATTAACACAACTACACTTGCTCCATCGCTCCCCACCCTGGCTGGTTTGTTTCGGCTCCTTGCTAATGCTGGGCTTCTTATGGCCTGCCCTCAGTGCCCACACTTTGCTTCTCGCCCCTGTTGCCATCGCCCTTCTGATGCTGGCCCGTTACAACATGGCGATTCGTTTCGCATACATTGATTCCTCTGTCGAAAAACGCTGGTTATTGCTTTCATGCCTACCGGCCATCCTCGGCGGGACTGGAATCGCCTTACTCTTTATTCACGTGCTGCCCAAAATCTCTCTGGCAACCAGTGGAGTTATGTATCTGTTGTTACTGACAGCAGTCCTTATTGCCATGTTGTTTTACGCTATTTTCCCGCCAGCATTTTTCGGTTTCGCCGTTACGGCCATCACCCCCATCGCGCTTGAGTTATTTTTACATGGCGATGACCAGCATCAACTCGCGGCTTTATGTCTGTTACTGGTATTAGCCATCAGCAGCTACGGCGCACTAATTGCCAATCGATTCTTGATCCAGCAAGCAAAGTTCAAAGAACAGGGTGATAAGCTTCAGAGACAACTGCAGCAAGCCCAGCAAAAACTTGCCCACGCAGCAACACCAAAAACCGTCACCGAAAAGCCCAAAGCCAATTCTCACCCGCCACAGGAACAGCAGTTACGCGAGAAAATAAAACTGGCAGAGGGTGCCGTTCACATTAGCGAACAACGACTCTCCATGGCCCTCGAAGTCGGCTCATTAACACTGTGGGATTGGGACTTGAGCCACGATCGTTTTCTCCACCCACAATCGATGGAGATGCTCGGCATCCGAATGGACGGGCACCAGGGTTTCATCGCCAGCATTAAGTCCCTGGTCACGGAACAGCATCTGCTTCAAATTAAAGAAGCGATGCAGCATTACCTGAATAACAACACGACCCGTTACCAAATCCAGTACCGGGCTCGCCACAAAAACGGGCAATGGCTGTGGCTGGAAGATAATGGTCACGCCGCAGCATGGGACCAACAAGGCAGGGTTACTCGGGTACTGGGCACTCGAAAAGAGATTACTCTTGAAAAGCAGCGAGAAGCAGAGAGTTCATTGTTTCGCAAACTCAGCGAGTTGAGCACTCAGGCCGTTTTCCTGCTCGATCATCAACTGCGCTTTGTACAAGCAAATAACGCTTTTTGTGAACTCTCCGGCTTTTCCTTTGAAGAGCTTCACGGTAAGCAGATCAGTCAAATTTCACCGCGCAATCATGACGCCATGCTCTACCAGAAAATTTCAAAAGGGTTACGACGCTCTGGATACTGGAGCGGTGATCTTTTGGAATATCGTAAAGATGGCCAAAGCTATCCGGTTACTGCCAGCTTCACCACCATTGATGATCCACAAGGCAACCACGAATATTATCTGGGTGTCTACAGCGACCTCAGTCAGAAACAGCAAAACGAAAAGCGACTGCATTTCCTCACCAGCTTTGATGGCATGACCGGATTGGCCAATCGGGACCTTTTCCTTCGACATCTGCAACAAACAACTCAGGAAGGCAAACCGCTCACCCTGTTGATGCTAAATCTGGATCGCTTTAAGCAAATCAATGAGTCTCTGGGGCATGAGGTTGGCGACCAGCTGTTAATTCAGGCATCTCGCCACCTGCGTAAAATGTCGCGAGATGCCCACTTGATTGCCCGCACCGGCAGCGACGAATTTGCGGTGTTATTCCCAGGCAACCCGGGGCTGAGCAGCATCTCTGAACTGACTCAAAGAATTTTATCCAAAGTCGGACGAGAGTATCGCATCGGTCGCCATGAACTCACGATCTCCATCAGCGCCGGAATCTGTCTTTTCCCTCAGCAGGCGCGTAATTCTCGAGCCCTGTTACAGGGAGCATCCAAAGCATTACTGGAAGCTAAAAAGTTTTCCGGTAACCATCACCAATTCTACACCGACAACCTTGCTGATGAAGCCTCACCGCTGCCGTTGCTCGAAGGTGCACTGCCGAAAGCGGTTCGAAACAAAGAGTTTGAAGTCTATTATCAACCCAAGTTGCATCTGGACAGCAACCGTATCTGTGGCGTCGAGGCGCTGGTGCGCTGGCAACATCCTCAACTGGGCTTAGTGGAACCTGAACGGTTTATTTACCTCGCGGAGGAAAACGGATTAATTCATGCGATTGGTGAACAGGTAATGGTGCAAGCCTGCACGCAAGCCAAACAATGGCTTGATGATGGGCTGGGTGATATTCAGGTATCCGTTAACCTTTCAGCGCAACAACTTCGCCAGGGCAACGGCCCGGCAATGATCGAGCGCACCTTGCAGCAAACCGGGTTGCCTCATCATTTGCTCGAATTGGAGCTCACGGAGGGTATCTTGCTAGAGGAAAGCAGCGGCGTTTCTCATAGCATCGACCGTATTCGTGATCTGGGCGTCAGTATCAGCATCGATGATTTTGGTACCGGTTATGCTTCTCTCAGCTATCTCAGGCGCTTCCCGGTGAACGCTCTGAAAATCGACCGAAGTTTTATCAGTGGTATTCCAGATAACGAAAACGACTGCACAATTACTCGTGCAATTATCGCTATGGCCAACAGTCTCGACTTGCAGGTCATTGCCGAAGGAGTAGAGAGCCCACAACATGCTGACTTTTTACGCGACGCCGGCTGCCACTATATCCAGGGTTATTTAATTAGCAGACCGGTTCCCGCTCATGAGATGAGCGCCCTGTTAACAGCGCAGCTTGCCCGGGATCCTGAGAGCTAAGCTCACAGCACACTGTTCGCTTCCTCTAAAAATCAGGTTCGCTAATTTTTCCCGTTAATACTTAGTGTTAATATTCAGGAATCTTTGTGGACGGTCATGACAGGATCAAAATGGCAACTAAAGGTGCTGCCTTTACCCAATACGCTACGCACCGATAATAAGCCTTGATGGCGAAGCATCACGTGTTTAACAATCGCCAGCCCTAACCCCGTACCCCCGGTTGCCAGTGCACGGCTTGAATCTACTCGATAAAAACGCTCGGTAAGCCGTGGAATATGCGTTGGATCGATACCGATACCTTCATCTTTTACTGCCAGATGAGCGCCTGTTTTATCCTGCCACCAGCGGATATAGATCGCGCCTGGAGACGGCGTGTATTTAATCGCGTTGATGATCAGATTGGTAAATGCACTGTGCAATTCCTGTTCATGCCCCAGCAGCATGGCGTTTTCTTCACATTCGAGGTGAATGGTCTGTTCTTTCCCTGCCAGTACGGCAGCGCCCTTAACAATGCCATCCAGCATCGGCCTAATTGCCACCTTGCACAACCCAGTCGCCTGCCCGCTATTTTCGAGTCTCGACAATAGCAACAAATCAGTTACCAGATCGCTCATCCTGTCCGTTTGTTTTGCCATTATATCGAGGGGGCGATGCCACCTATCGGGCACGCTTTCAGGACTACTTTGCATCGTTTCCAGATAGCCCCTGATCACCGTCAACGGCGTACGCAGCTCGTGGGAAACATTGCCCACCAGATCCTTACGCATCTGCTCCAGGGTATGTAATCGTGTCACATCCCGAACCAATAACAATCGCTCACCTTGTCCAAAACGAGTTATGTCGTACTGCAGTATCACCCGTTCATCCACCGGGGATGGCAAACTCAGGGATTCTTTATAGTCCTGTCGGGTAAAATAACTGGCAAAGCGAGGATCACGAATCAGGTTTGTGATCAATTGCCCCCGGTCATCAGGTGAGCGCAGCCCTAACAGCTTTTCTGCGGCAGTGTTCCACCAATCCAGACTGCTGTTGGTGTCCAACATGAGTACTGCTTCATTCAGCGCGGCAGTAGAATCCTGGATTTTTGCAATGACCGATTGAAGACGTTGCCGAGCGTGTAGATGCCTTTTCTGCATGCGATAAATGGCATCAAACAGATCACCCCATATGCCCACACCTTGTGGGGGGTCCTCTGTAGCGAACTGATCGTTCTTCAACCACCGCAACATTCTGGCAACATTGATTAAAGTCCATACAAGATAAACAACCACCACTAGCAGCAGGCTAAACAGGAATTCTCCCGTTAAAAAACCCAGCAATATACTGCTACCAAACAGCCAAAAAATATTACTGCTGAGTCGTTGCTGCCAGCCTTGCTCCATATTACCCCTTGGTAGAAAAACGATACCCCGTCCCTCGGACGGTTTGAATCAGTTGATCATATTGACTACCCAACACCTTACGCAAACGACGAATATGCACATCGACAGTACGTTCCTCGACGTAAACATTTCCGCCCCATACCTGATCCAGTAACTGATTCCGAGTATAGGCTCGTTCCTGATGCGTCATAAAAAAATGCAGTAACCGAAATTCTGTAGGGCCTATCTCGGTTGCTTGTTTATCGATGGTGACTCGATGACTAACAGGATCAAGCGCCAGCCCCCCAACCTGAATAAATTCCTCTGGAGAATGCAACTGCGCACGGCGTAATACGGTTTTTAGGCGGGCAACCAGCTCGCGAGGTGAAAATGGTTTGGTAATATAATCGTCTGCGCCAATTTCCAGACCCTGAATCTTGTTGTCTTCTTCACCTTTCGCGGTCAGCATAATAACCGGGACAGACGATGTGAGATCGTCACGCTTCAAGCGTCGCACCAACTCCACACCTGAGATCCCCGGCATCATCCAGTCCAGCAATATCAGGTCGGGCATGCGGTCGACAATCAGCGCATGAGCTTGCGGGGCATCGCCCGCTTCCAGTGTTTTATATCCGGCCATCTCGAGGGCAACCGAGATCATCTCTCTAATGGCTACTTCATCATCAACAATCAATATGGTTGTATCGGTCACGGCAATTCCTGTCCGTCATAGTGTGCATTCGGCACCATTACAACGGGACTTTGTTACAGTCTTATTACAAGGTGGCTGCGAATCAGACTATAAGCCAATGTGGATCGTAATTTATGCCGATTTCAACCCCAGCTCCAATGCCAAACCAATGAACACTACCATGCCTACCCAGTGGTTATTTAGAAAAGCCTTGAAGCAATCTTCCCTGGCGCGTAACCGTGTCAGCTTGAACTGATAACAAAACAGGGCCACTGCAGCCAACAAACCAGCATGGTAATACAACCCTAATTTCAACTGACTACCCACCATCAGCAATATAAACAACGTAAAAAGCTGCAGTATTACAATGATCAGATTATCGGCTTCACCAAACAGAATCGCGGTAGATTTTATGCCCGCTTTAATGTCATCGGCACGATCAACCATCGCGTACTGAGTATCGTAGGCAACGGTCCACAGCAGCGTTGCCAGATAGAGTAAGCCGGCAACGGCATTAACTTCACCGCTTTGCGCCGCATATGCCATTGGAACCGACCAGGCAAAAGCAGCACCCAACACCACTTGAGGTAGATAAGTGTAACGCTTCATAAAGGGGTAGCACGCGGCTAAAAGCAACCCGCCGACAGAGAGATAAATGGTTAAGGTATTGGTAAACAAAACCAGGATAAACGCCAGGGTAATCATCACTACAAAAAACAGCAGTGCTTCCCCGGCGTTTATTCTGCCCGTCGCCAATGGACGATCACGAGTTCGCTCCACCAGGACATCCAGTTTACGGTCCGCAAAGTCATTAATGACACAGCCTGCACTGCGCATCAAAATGGTGCCTGCCACAAAAATAAACAGCAGATCCAGCCGAGGCATACCATCTGCGGCTGCCCACAGTCCCCACAGGGTTGGCCACAACAGCAGATAAATACCAATCGGCTTGTTCAGTCGAGCCAACGAAATGAAATCTGGAAGCCGAGGAAAACGCGTACCTATCCAATGCATCAAAGCAGGTGTCCAATCTAAAATTCAGGGGCAAAGATAACGGTTGCCGTCATCACCAAAATTTGAAGTCTATGGGCTCGTATCGGCGATTGCAATCCAGGTTACCCGATCTTTTATTCAAACATAGAGGGCAAAAAAACTTCACATACCGAGAGCGGTAAATGATCGAGATAAAATACCGAACGGCGTCCCCATCCGATTTGATCATCATAGCAATGCGGCAGATGTGCGTTCAGTTGTCCTACAGACAACGGGGCAATTTCAATCTCTCCTCGTGTCATTAGGGGATTGGAAAACAGGTAGGCTCCCAATGGTTTTGTATTCAACCGCAACAAACGCCGGTTGGCACCAACCAGCGTTGACTGAGGCAGTACACTCCGGGCAAACACTCGTGGTTTTCCATCACCGATCAACAAGACTTCACGAATACTGGCGATTTCGCGTTGCGCTATTCCCAGACAACGCCGCTCCGAAGGGGTAGGACGACCCCACCCTTGATGTAACAGTTTAACTCGAAATGTTCCGGGATAACGCTTTTGCAAGCGCTGGGTCAAGGATCCACGGTCGAGCAGCCACGGCCTCCAGGGAAACGGCAATTGAGATTTTAGAATCTGGCTTTGAGGTCGCCATTGATTAGCATAGAGTGTCGTCAGCGGCAAAATGTTACCTGGATAAATCTTGGCAGGCGGGAGTGTGAAGCAAAACTATTGCCCTGTTCGATAGGTCTCGAAGTATATCACAAAGCATGGAGACGCCTATTGCAACGTGAATTCCTGTTAACAGGCAAGCAAAAAAATCTTCCCTTTTTACGGCCCTGCTGGTTAGATAGCATATCTGACATAATAAATATAAATAAACAGGTCATGGAGGATTCATGCGCAAACCCGAACTAACCGCAGCAATTGCCGAGCAAGCTGATTTAACCAAGGAACAGGCCAGCGAAGCCCTGACAGCCATTCTTGAACAGATAACCTCTGCCGTTAAAAATGATGACTCTGTGAGCCTGATAGGCTTTGGCACCTTTGGCCAGCGTCATAGAGGAGCACGTATGGGTAAAAATCCGCAAACCGGCGAGGCTATTCAGATAAAGGCCAGTAACACAGTAGCCTTTAAACCGGGTAAAGGGCTAAAAGAGAGCGTGAACCAAAAATAGCATTTACTTGTTTTCTAGAATTCACTGAACCCTCTTAAACTGGATTCAACAAAACTAAATTCACGAAAAAAGGACTGCTTAACTGCAGTTCTTTGCGTATGTGCTAACGCCAGGCATTAACCCCTCATCCAGTGCTCTGCAAACTCAACGTACAATCGGCAACGCTCAACCGCACTGTCGATTCACCACCGCTCATTATATATGGTTTCCTTCGCTACTAAATCGGCGGGTTTTAACTGTATATATTTCAACTGGCAGCCTAAATCTTCCACACTTCTATTCAGCTTTGATATTCGCCAGATACTGTAAAACATCTGCGCATTGATCGAGTACATCGCTACCGAAACGGTGCTCTAATAGCTGGTTATTACTGCAAATAATGGGCTTAACCTGAACCAACGCCAACAAGCCATGCTCACTGATATGCAGGGAAAAAGCACGCCGATCATCCAGACTCCGGCGTTTTTCCAGCAACTCCTTACGACATAAGCGTTCGACCATACCGGTAATGGCAGATGTATCCAGTTTCAATCCGGCGGCTAACTCTTTTTGCTGGCAACCGTCATGCTCTTCCATAAATAACAATGCGGCCACCTGAGCCCCCGTGACGCCAGCGGCTTCGACCATGATTTTATCGATATAGAGTTTCAACTGATGCTGGGCTTGATTCAGCAAAAAATAGATCCGACGTTCTTGCTCCATGCGTACCCATGTAAAAAAATTAAAGAACTTGATCATCGCTTAAAGCTAGCGCCAATGGCAAGCAAAAGGCCTATCTGTCTCTGGACGCCTTAAACCTGCGCATAATGATCCCTCTCGCCCATCCATCGCAGAATTATCGCTTTTATGGCCTCACCTTCTCCCGCTTGTAATAGCGAGTGTGCAGCTTCCTGAACCACGTCCAGGAGGTGGGCATCACGCTGAAGATCCGCTATGCGAAATTGCATGAGCCCGGTTTGCCGAGTGCCCAGCAACTCTCCAGGGCCTCTTAACTCAAGATCTTTTTCAGCAATTACAAAGCCATCGCTCGATTCACGCATGATGGCTAATCGCTCCCTGCCAAGCTGCGATAGCGGCGAATGATATAACAACACACAGTAGCTATCGGTTGCTCCTCGACCAACACGGCCACGTAATTGATGCAGTTGTGCCAAGCCTAAACGCTCAGGATTTTCGATGATCATCAAGCTGGCATTAGGCACATCCACCCCGACTTCAATCACCGTAGTAGCCACCAGCAATTGCAGATCACCGCGTTTAAACGCATCCATTACCTGTGCTTTCTCTGCAGATTTCATACGCCCATGAACCAATCCAATATTCAGTTCCGGTAACGCTGCTTTCAGCTCTTCAACAGTAGCTTCCGCCGCCTGGCATTCCAACGCCTCTGATTCCTCGATCAGCGTGCACACCCAATATGCCTGCCGCCCTTCTGCGCATCCGTTACGCACTCTCCCAATCACTTCATGTCGTCGATCATCGGGAATCACCACAGTCTCTACCGGTGTTCTTCCAGGCGGCAACTCATCGATAATCGAGCAATCCAGATCCGCATATGCACTCATCGCCAACGTTCTTGGGATCGGAGTAGCTGTCATAATGAGCTGGTGTGGCTGGCTACCGTCGTGGCCGCCCTTTTCCTTGAGCGCCAAACGCTGGTGCACGCCGAAGCGATGCTGTTCATCGATAATCACTAAGGCCAGACGGTTGAATTCAACATCTTGCTGAAACAAGGCGTGCGTGCCAACCACCAGTGCAGCGCTACCACTTGCTATTGCCTCGAGTTGTTCCTTGCGCTGGCGGACACCCAGCTTGCCAACTAACCAGGCTACATTTAGCCCTAAGGCTTCAAACCATTCACTAAAATTCCTTAAGTGCTGCTCTGCGAGAATTTCCGTTGGCGCCATCATGGCCACCTGCATATTATTCTCGATCGCGCGTAAAGCCGCTAATGCAGCAACAACCGTTTTCCCTGAGCCTACATCTCCTTGTACCAGACGCAACATCGGATGAGGTTGTGACACATCTCTATCGACTTCTTCGGCTACCCGTTGCTGGGCGGAGGTTAACGCATATGGCAGGTTCTGTTTGAACCTTTGCTGCAAGTCTCCACGAGAGATCAGTGCTGGCGCCTGCGTCATTTTAACTTTTTGCCGCAGTTCCAATAAACTCAACTGATGCGCTAATAACTCCTCCATCACCAATCGGAGTTGAGCCGGATGCTGACCCTCCAGTAGCTGCTGTACTGGCGTATCCGGCGGTGGTCGGTGCAACAGTGTTACCGCTTCTTCAAGCTCCATTAGGTGGTATTTGTTGCGCAGGCTTTCCGGCAACCATTCCTGCAATCCTCCACACCGTTGCAGCAGCGTTATTGCTTGCTCACACAGGTTGCGCAAGCGAACTTGATTCAGGCCTTCGGTGGTTGCATAGACTGGCGTTAGATACTGCTCTACCTGTTCAGTACTCTGCTCATCAACACGTTTATATTCCGGATGGTATAACTCAAGCCCCGAGCTTCCCCTGCGCACTTCCCCATAGCACCGAATCAGAGTGCCTTCTGTCAGGCTCTGTTTCTGCGCCGCGCTAAAGTGAAAGAACCTCAAAGTAACTGTGCCACTGCCATCCTGAATGCGGCACAGCAAACTCCGGCGGCGACCCATAACGATATTTACCGAAGATACATGTCCTTCAACGACTGCATCCTGCCCGTAGCGCAAACTGCCGATTGGCGTGATCCGCGTGCGATCCTGGTAACGTAAAGGGAGATGAAAAAGCAGATCCTGCAACGTGCGAATCTGTAATCGCTCTAACTTTAATGCCAGCTGAGGACCCACCCCGTTCAGTTCGGTGACTGGTAGCCCGCTTACCCCTTCTCCATCACTCACGCTGCCGGCTTACCCGCCAGACTGCACTGTCGTATCGCATCAACCAGCACATCTATTGCCTTGGGTCTTGGGAAACTTACTCTCCAGGCCAAGGCTACAGTACGCTGCGGTGCGGGCGCCTGAAATGGCCGGGTAGTGATCATCCCTGGCGCATAATATCTGTCTCCGGCTGCAGACATCGGGAGCACCGTAATGCCCATGCCAGAAGCCACCATATGACGCAGCGTTTCCAGTGACCCACCCTCCACATCCGTGCGTACTTTGTTACCCCGAGCTTCTTTGGCGGTCAATCCGGGACAGGCTTCAAGAACCTGGTCTCGGAAGCAATGCCCCTCTCCCAATAACAGTAATTCGGTTTCGCACAATTGATCCCGACGAATTTCCACTTGTTCACTGAGCGGATGCTGGTCCGGCATCAACACCGTAAAAGGCTCATCATAAAGTGGCTTCGTCAGCACATCCGCTTCTGTGAAAGGCAAGGCAATAATAATGGCATCCAGCTCACCCTTGCGGAGTTTCTGGCGTAATACCGCGGTGAAATTTTCCTCGATATAGAGCGGCATCGTTGGTACCTGACTCCTTAATTCTGGAACCAAATGAGGAAAGAGATAAGGACCAATAGTATAAATCGCGCCAACCCGTAGCGTTGTGCCCAGCTGGTTCTTCCCCGCTGTGGATATATCCCGAACCCGATCCGCTTCTTCCAGCACCTTTTGCGCCTGGCTAACAATCTTTTCACCTAACGGCGTGATGCGAACCGAACTCTTGGTACGTTCAAAAATCGAAATACCCAGTTCTGCTTCGAGCTTTTTCACCCCAACGCTGAGCGTAGGCTGGCTGACAAAACAGCGGCCGGCTGCCTTACCAAAATGTTGTTCTTGCGCGAGGGTCACGATGTAACGAAGTTCAGTAAGCGTCATAATTAATAAAACTTATTAGGTTATGAGTTATGTTAGCCTTATCTTAAAACAGTAATTGACTGATAACACCTTTTTGGAGCGAACTATGCCCACTAATCCTGCTTCTCCACGAGTATTGATCGTCGGTTGTGGAGACATAGGCAACCGTTTGGCCCAAAAAATGTTCGAGCAAAAATGGCAAGTATGGGGGATGCGCCGAGACACCTCGTTACTGGCACCGGGTATACACGCCATTAGCGGTGACTTTAGGGATCCAGAAAGCTTTAAAGCTGTACCTGACTCAATGGATTACCTGCTCTTTACCGGTGCCGCAACAATGCGTAGCGAAGAGGGCTACCGGCAAGCCTACATAAAGGGTGTACAAGCGATGATTACTGCAGCAGAAGCCATGTCGATCCCACCCAAACGCTTATTCTTCACTTCCAGCACCGCGGTCTATCACCAACATCAGGGAGAAGTTGTGAATGAGCACTCTTCCACCAAGCCCGGCAAGTTTAATGGTCAGTGCATGTTGCAAGCGGAATCTCTATTGCTGACGAGTCACTTCAACGCTACCAATGTGCGTTTTTCCGGAATCTACGGTCCGGGACGTGACCGATTGATCCGGCGCGCACTCAGCGGCCAGGGGTGTGATCTGGAACCATCACCTGTCACCAACCGAATCCATAGTGAGGATTGTGCCGGAGTGCTGCAACACTTGTTGATGCTGGACCAACAAAAGAAGGCGGTAGAGGACCTTTACATCGCCAGTGATCACGCACCATGTTCACTGGATGAAATTCTTAATTGGCTTGCCAGTAAGCTCGACATCCCACTTGAGCCGCTATCAAAGCAGTCCTCGAAGATTAGTAACAAGAGGTGTTCTAACCAGCGACTGCTGGACAGTGGTTACCAGTTCATTCACAAAGACTATCGCAGCGGCTATGGAGCTATGCTCTCAGCCGCTGCCGGCAACGCCGACCTCAAGATCAAGACTTAAGCCAGCTCGAGTACGCCATCCATTTCAACAGGAACGCCTTTTGGCAGTTCGGCTACACCAATCGCAGCTCGTGCCGGGTAAGGCTCCTCAAAGTAACGCGCCATCACTTCATTCAGTTTGGCGAAATTCCCCAGATCGATAAGAAAAATATTCAGTTTAACCAGATCCTGTAAACTTCCGCCGGCCGCCTCAGCGACTGCCTGCAAGTTTTCAAATACACGCACCACGTTGGCTTCAAAGTCCCCGTCCACCAGCTCCATTGTTTCGGGTATTAAGGGTATTTGCCCTGACAGATACACGGTACTGCCTACCTTGACTGCTTGTGAGTAGGTACCAATCGCAGCGGGTGCTTTGTCAGTCGTGATGATTTGTTTATTACTCATCCTTGCCTCCTGGAAGATCAAACGATAACGGGCGTCATGGGTTTAACCCCGAGTCCGGATAATGGAATTAACCACCTTTATAGCCCTTAACTTCTTGATAGTACGGGCCAGATGCAACCGATCATTAACATTAATCAGCAGATCAACCATGGAGAAACGGGCATCGCGTTCTTCCAAACTGATTTTTTCAATACTGGCATCAGCTGAAGTCACTGCCGTCGCCAGGGTAGCAACCATACCTCTCTGATGCTCAAGCTCAACCCGTAGCTCAACGGTAAATTCACCGCTAACGTTTTTATCCCACTCAACCTCGAGACAACGTTCTGGATGTTCACGAATATCTCCAAGATTGCGACAAGATTGGGAGTGAATCACCATGCCTCGGCCGGAGCTTACATGACCTAGAATTGGGTCACCTGGAATCGGATAGCAGCATCTTGCGAAGGTAATAACCATTCCTTCCGTACCACGAATAGTCAGTGGTTGTTGGGAATCGCTGTTATCCAGTTGATCCTTACGTTCCCCGGTGCTATCCACCAGGCGACGCGCCACCATATAGGCCATACGGTTACCCAAACCGATCTCTTCCAGCAACCCATTCAACGTTTCGATTTGTGCTTCTTCAAGAAATGCTGACATACGCTCTTCAGACACCTGATCCAGCGAGGAATTCAGGCTCACCATAACGCGATTGAGTAATCTCCGGCCAAGCTCAACAGAATCGGAATGACGCTGATGCTTAAGATAATGACGAATATTTGAACGCGCTTTACCGGTTATGACAAAGCTCAGCCAGGCGACATTCGGTTTCGCTCCCGGCGCAGTAATAACTTCAACTGTTTGCCCACTCTCAAGAGGTTGGCTGAGAGAGGCTAATCGACGGTCTATACGACAAGCCACACAGGTGTTCCCCACATCCGTATGCACGGCATAAGCGAAGTCAACGGCGGTGGCTCCTTTTGCCAACTCCATGATGTTGCCTTTAGGAGTAAACACGTAGACTTCATCAGGAAACAGGTCAATCTTGACGTTTTCAATAAACTCCAACGGGTCCCCGGCATTCTGCTGAAGCTCGAGCACCCCTTTTAACCACTGCCTGGTACGGTCGTGGCTACCAATCAACGCTTCCTCTTCCGACTTATACAGCCAATGCGCCGCGATCCCATAGTTCGCCATCTCCTCCATCTCCTGGGTACGGATCTGGATCTCAATGGGTACACCATGCATACCGAATAACGTGGTGTGCAATGATTGATAACCGTTGGCTTTGGGAATCGCAATATAGTCTTTGAAACGACCAGGGAAAGGTTTATAAAGATTGTGCACGGCACCTACGGCCAGATAACACTCGTCAACCGTTGGCACAATAATCCGGAAGGCATAGACGTCCATAATTTCGGAGAATGGCTTTTTTTGCCCACGCATCTTCTTGTAAATACTATAAAGATGCTTCTCCCGCCCGGTTACCGATCCTTCCAGGCCGTGCTCACGTAATCGGGTGTTGATTGCATCACGAATCACCGAGACCAGCTCAGTACGATTCCCCCGAGCTTGTTTTACCGCTTGCTGAATGCAGCGAGAGCGCATCGGATAGATCGCTTTAAAACAGTGCTCTTCCAGTTCTACCCGAACCGAATGCATGCCCAGGCGGTTTGCTATCGGCACATAAATATCCATGGTTTCGCGCGCTTTACGCCGCTTTTTTTCTTGCGGCATTACACCCATGGTGCGCATGTTGTGCATTCGGTCGGCTAATTTGACCAGGATAACTCGAATATCCTTCGCCATGGCCAGCGCCATTTTTTGGAAGTTATCCGCTTCCTGCTCAGCCTTGGTTTCAAAGCGCATCTGGGTTAGCTTGCTAACCCCATCAACCAGCTCGGCTACTACTTCACCAAACTGGGCACTGATCGCTTCCTTGGGTATTCCGGTATCTTCAATAACATCGTGTAGCATGGCAGCCATCAAACTTTGATGGTCCATATGCATCGTCGATAAAATATTAGCAACCGCTAAAGGGTGAGTAACGTAAGGTTCGCCACTGCGTCGACGCTGGCCGTCATGCGCCTGCTCTGCATAGTAATATGCCCGACGAATCTGAGCGATTTGCTCTGCTGTCAGGTATATAGAGAGGCTTTGAGCCAGATCATCAATGGTGGGCAATCGCCGCCTCCTGCTGTAGTCAGCCGGATCGTTCCGGGGTGGATCGAATGTGGCGGCGATAAGACAACATGGTGGGAAATCGTTAGCCGATAGAATCGGCTTCATCGAGAGCAAAAGAGATCATCTCTTCCGGCTCAGGCTTATCGGACAACACTTCGTCAGTAATCAGATTTTCGGAAATTTCACGCAAAGCCATAACGGTCGGCTTATCATTTTCCCACTCCAGCATGGCATCTTTACCACCTGTAGCCAACTGACGGGCACGTTTACTGGCGACCATAACCAGCTCAAAACGGTTATCTACATTTTCCAGGCAATCTTCAACAGTCACACGAGCCATGGTTTTACTCCGAAAGACAAAAATAGGGCTTGAACAATCATATCAGCCAGCGGGGACGCCGGCAAAAAGGTTGTACATTTTACGAGCAGCCGCGCATTAAGACAAGAGCTGTGTCATCAACTGCTGATGATTTTCCTGTTGAGCTTCAAAACGCAGGCGATGACTGGTGATAATTGCCTGTAAATCATTCAAAGCAGACTCAAAGCAATCATTCACCACCAGATAATCAAACTCGACATAATGGGCCATTTCGCTGACCGCTTCATCCATTCGAGAAGCGATGATCTGCTCATCATCCTGGCCACGACCCCGCAAGCGTTGCAGTAACGTTTCTCTCGAGGGAGGGATAATAAAAATTGACACCGCCTCCGGCATCAAATGACGAACCTGCTGGCCACCCTGCCAATCGATTTCAAGAATCACATCCTCACCCGATCGTAACCGTTCCTGTACCCACTCCTGGGAAGTGCCATAAGCGTTGTCGAACACCTCTGCATACTCTAAAAAGGAGCCACTCTTAACCATGCGGGAAAACTGCTCGTGGCCAATAAAATAATAATCCACTCCGTCCTCTTCTCCCTGTCTGGCAGGACGGGTCGTATGAGATACTGACACGCAGATGCACTCACGCTGTTCCAACAAGGCCCGTACCAGACTCGTTTTTCCAGCTCCGGAAGGGGCAGCAATAATAAAGAGGGTTCCCGTACAACTCATACTTTATCCAAATCAGCAAAGGGCTATTGTGCCATTACGAAATAACAGCAGATCTCGGTTATCAAGCGCGACAGTTTAATATTGATGGCTGGAGGCTTAATCTACCACGAACCAGGTCGTTGGGGGAAAACCTCCCATACATCAAGTTCGTCGTTTGTGGGCATAACATCGTGATATGGATCAGTGTAACCCTGATCCATATCACTGCAATCGCTCTCTCTAACTGGATTCTGTATTGACAGTACCGCTACAATAATAATCCGGTTATTCATTCAAGTATTTTACCAAACACTGCCAATTACTAACCATCATTTACACTACAAGGCCCGGTAACATAGCCACTCTCAATAACTCCATCACTCGTGAGTTGACGCGTGCGGGACAAGCTCTAGGCTCCCGACTGCTCGCTCTGCAGCCAGCTGAAGTCACCGTTCAGCTGAAAGAAACGCTGCACGCAGATTTCAGCGTCGTTTTGCCTCAGTGGCTGGCGGCGCAGTCATTGTATCCCAAGCTACTCTGGTCCTCTCGCGATGGAAGCAGCCATACGGCCGCCATCGGTGAAGCACTGCGCGTCGATTCCTGTCCGCGCAATGAACAGCTGCAACAAGATCCTCACCAGCGCCTGTACTGCATCCATAGCTTCGACGACAATCAGCCGCAGTGGCATGATTTCGAACAACAACTCTATTATCTTCCTGACATCGAGATACGTCTGGATGCCGGATGCTGGAGCCTGCACGTCACCACCTGCAAGCACAGTGACATCACGAAGCTGTACCGCCAGCTCACCAGCATAGCCAGGTTTGACCCTCTGTTTGCAAGTGACCAGCCAAACCCCGCATTACTCGATAGAACCGACTACCCAAGCCTGAATGAGTGGCAACATTCGGTGGCACAGGCGCAACAACAGATAACGAATCGCTCATTACAAAAGGTCGTTCTCGCTCGCGAAACTCGCTTGCAGCTAAGTGAACCACTATCATTCTGGGATGCCTTCTTACGGTGGGATCAGCAAGCCATAAACAGCTATCGGTTTGCCTATCAAAAATCGTCCGGCAAGGGATTTATCAGTTTTTCACCGGAACGTCTTTTACTTCGTGAAGAAAATAACCTCTTTAGCGAGGCGCTGGCCGGAACCTGCGCACGCTCGGTCAACGCTGCGACCGCCCGTACCGAAGCGCGCAGGCTTCTCAATGATCCCAAAAACCGCATGGAACATCGTCTGGTCATAGATGACATCACCCAAAAGCTTCAACTTCTGGGCGTTCAGGTCAATGACCGCTGTGAAACTTCCCTGCTACAACAACCAAATATTCAACATCTGCATCACCTGATTCACGGTCTGGGTACACCTTTACCGGATGACTTGACACTACTTCAACAACTTCACCCAACCGCAGCCATTGGCGGTTTACCCGTGAAAATAGCACAGGATTTTATCCGGCAAAACGAGCCCATCAAGCGTGGCTGGTATGCCGGTTACTACGGTTACCTCGGTTTGGAAAAATCAGAGCTGGCGGTTGCCATTCGCTGTGCGCATATCGACCATAACTTTATATCGCTATATGCCGGAGCTGGAATTATTGAACAATCTGATGCCTTGCTCGAATGGAACGAGCTGGAGCAAAAAATCACCGTCCCCCTATCGCTTTTCCTGACCAACCTAGACAATGTTCGCCAACACTCATCGATCTCTTAACGAGCTGTGGGCTTCTTTGTTGCTCGAAGAACTCGCTCGCCGGGGAGTACAACATTGCTGCCTGGCACCCGGCTCCCGCAGCGCACCATTAGTAATGGCCGCGAGCCGACGAGCTGATTTACAGCTACACCACCACTTTGATGAGCGTGGATTGGGCTTCCTCGCCCTTGGAATGGCGAAAGGTAGCCGCCAGCCTGTCGCCATCATTACAACCTCCGGTACCGCCGTCGCTAATCTCTATCCTGCGGTGATCGAGGCAACCCTCAGTGGCGCACAACTGGTTATCCTTAGCGCCGACCGTCCCCCCGAGCTGCATAATTGTGGCGCCAACCAGGCCATCGACCAGCCGGGGTTGTTTGCCCAATACCCAAAACGCAGTCTCTACCTGCTACCGCCTCAGCTCGATCATTCCGCGCGCTCTTTATTAACGGATATCGCTGGCGGCATGCAACATATTCAACAATCCGGTGGTGTATTCCACATCAACTGCATGTTTGATGAGCCGCTTTATCCTGATGAGGATGCCACCGATGCCTCTGAATGGATCGATACGCTAGGCACATGGAGAACGAATAACGCCCCCTGGCCACTTCCCCCCCCGATACCGGAAGCCAATCCAGTCGCACCCGAACAATGGCAACGATTCTCCAGCCAGCCTGGAATAATTGTTGCCGGACGTCTGGATAATACAGCTGATGCCCGGGCGGTTTTAGCCCTCTCGACATCCCTGGGTTGGCCGCTATTGGCCGATATCCAGTCCCAGCTCAGGGGAGAAACTGTCAGTATCCACTGCGCCGACCTGCTGTTGTGCCAGCCATCGGCCCAAAGACTCCTGATTGAGCACACGCGGTTGCTGCAGTTCGGTAGTCATCTGGTGTCAAAACGCTTGCAGGAACTGGTTGATTCCGATCATTGGCAAGATTTCTGGCTAGTGCATGAGAATTCATCACCTCTAGCCCCTGGACGCAATCAAAGCGCTTTCTTCTCATCCAATATTGCGCTCTGGTGTCAACAACGAGAAATCCACCATCCTCCAGTCAGACAATCCACTGAACGGCTAAAACAACTGGATCGTGAGATGCTCACCAAACTGGATACTTATTTCTCGTCAAGTATCGATAATGCCAGGCAGCTCAGCGAACCAGTTGTCGCCCGACAAATCTGCAACTTATTACCTCAACGACATCAACTCTTCGCCGGTAATAGCCTCAGTATTCGGCTGCTGGACCAATTCTGCGGACAGTTGCCTGACGGTATCCACGTTCTGAGCAATCGCGGTGCCAGCGGAATTGATGGCCTGGTTGCCACCGCCGTTGGCTGTACATTGGTTAACGATACGTCGACGACGCTGCTGCTTGGAGATACTTCGCTTCTTTACGACCTGAATTCCCTGGCATTGTTACGACGACACACTCTGCCACTGGTCATTGTGGTTCTCAACAATAATGGTGGCGGAATCTTTAACTTGCTACCGATCCCGGATCCCGACATTCGTCGACAGCATTTCCAGTGCCCACACGACCTCAGGTTCGAACAAGCCTGCGCCATGTTTGCGATTGACTACCATGCTCCGGAAAATCTGGGCGAGTTCACCGCATGCTACCAGTCCGCCATCAGTACAAGCACTCCATGTCTTATCGAAATCACCTGTGATGGCGCCGAAACAGCACGGATTATTCAGCACCTCAGCACAACCAATCTACTCACCGAATCAACAGCGAGAGCCTAATGAAATACGGGTTAAATGAAGAACAACTGTACGCGCCTATCGAATGGCAAGACCATAGCGATGGCTATGAAGATATTCTGTACAGCAAAGCAGAAGGCATCGCTAAAATAACCATTAATCGACCCAGCGTGCATAACGCATTTCGCCCAATGACGGTCCGTGAAATGTCTCGTGCCCTGGACGATGCCCGATACGATGCTGACATTGGCAGTATTATTTTTACCGGCGCAGGAGAGCAGGCCTTCTGCTCTGGCGGCGACCAATCCATCCGCGGATCGACCGGTTATCAGGATAGCCAGGGCAACGAACACCTCAATGTACTCGATCTTCAGCGCCAGATCCGTACCTGCCCCAAGCCCGTGATAGCAATGGTTGCCGGCTATGCCATTGGTGGCGGGCACGTACTGCATCTGGTTTGTGACCTGACGCTGGCCGCAGATAATGCGCGCTTTGGACAAACCGGTCCGGCCGTAGGCTCCTTCGATGGCGGCTATGGTTCCAGCTACCTGGCACGAATTGTCGGGCAGAAGAAGGCGCGAGAGATCTGGTTTCTATGTCGCCAGTATGATGCCCGGCAAGCACTGGAGATGGGCCTTATTAATGCCTGCGTGCCGCTTGCTGAACTCGAACGGGAGACCGTGCGCTGGTGCCGGGAGATATTACAAAACTCACCAATGGCACTGCGCTGCCTGAAATCTGCAATGAACGCCGACTGCGATGGGCAAGCGGGATTGCAGGAGATGGCCGGTAACAGCACCCTGCTGTTCTATATGTCGGAAGAGGCGCAGGAGGGCCGCAACGCTTTTATGGAAAAACGACGACCAGAGTTTAACAAGTTCAAGCGTTCACCCTGATAACTGCACCGTGAGCCAATTGCCCCTTAGCCGCCAAGCCGCGCTTTACCGTTACCGGATACCCTTGTTGGCTCCGTTGCGAATCGGCGACCTGCAACTGAGCGTCCGCGAAGGCTTAGTCGTTGACTTGCAAGAGGGTCAACAACGAGGCCAGGGCGAAGTTGCGCCTCTCCCTGGATTCAGCAAAGAAACCCTGCAGCAAGCAGCGCAGCAATTAATTGATCAACTGCCACACTGGTTACAAGGACGCCAATCGCTATTGACGATTCCCTCTGCGGCCTTCGGGATGGATTGTGCCTGCGCGGAGTTAAGCAACGCAGACGCAATCCCGCTAAATCCTCCCTGTCAGGGTCATCCCCTACTATCCGGTAGCAATAATAAAATCATCGAACGCTGGCAAAATTGGCAATCCCCACTTCCGGATTTAGTGAAGTTAAAACTTGGCCGCCAATCGCTCGCCAAAGATATCGCGTTACTGCAAAAGCTTGTTGCTATCAGCCCGGATACGCGATTTCGCATCGATGCCAACCGGGCCTGGACCCTGCAACAGGGCATCAGCCTACTGGCAGCCATTCCCAGAGCCTGCATCGACTATCTGGAGGAGCCCTGTCATGAGCTATCCGAAACACTAGCCCTGGCCCAACAACAACAGGTATTTATCGCGCTGGATGAGAGTGCCCGGGATGCTGGCTTCAAGCTGCCCGCATCTGTCTGGATCCGCGCGCTGATCCTCAAGCCCAGCCTGACCGGTTCCATCAACCGTCTAAGCGAGATCACCCGTTCGGCGCAGAGTCGCGGTATCAACGTAATTTTATCCAGCAGTTATGAATCCAGTCTGGGCATCAGCCATATACTTCAGCTGAGCCAACAGCTAACACCGCACCAACCGGCCGGCATCGATACGCTTCAGTCTTTCAGCGCTAACCTGCTGCGCACCCGGCAAACGGACAAGCCGACCCTTAAACTCTCTGACATGGAGCTGCTATGGCGCAGCTAATCTGCCCTCTATCCAGAGCTGCTAAAAGACACCCACACCATCCCGCAATGCAATCTGGACAACAGCTGATCAGTTATCAAGCACTCGAGCGCCAGGTGCAGTCAACAGCTCTCGAAATTCTCGAATACGGCGTACAGCCCGGGGATCATCTGGTCATCATCAGCCGTGACCAACTGCTTATCGCACGTTTGCTCTTCGCGTCACTGCGTCTGGGCTGCGTCACTATCCCTGTTAATCCAGCGCTGCCACCAACGCAACAGCAGAACCTGGTGCGTCGTGCAGATGCTCGCTGGCTATACGCCGACCATATCGACTTTGAGTTACCAGCGGAATGTAGGCGCTTGACCAGTCCTGACCTCGACCTGGCGACTGAAATGCAGGATGGCGAGATCACTATCGACGCAACTTCACCGATCAGCGGCATATTCACTTCCGGCACAACCGGCCAACCCAAGCTCGCACTGCACAGCTACGCTAATCACTATTTCAGCGCTCAGGGCAGCGCGCAGCAGATTCCTGTACAGCCTGGTGACGGCTGGGCGCTCACTCTGCCGCTGTATCACATCGCCGGCATCGCCACAGTATTTCGCACCATAATCGCCGGTGCGATGCTGGTGGTTCCTAATACCAAAGACTTGAGGGAGGTTATCGACAATCCGCGCGTTACCCATCTTTCCGCCATCAATACACAACTGCTGCGATTGCAACATCAGGATATTGCTCTCGATAGTGGCTCACTGCGCCACCTGCTACTGGGCGGTAGTGACTTCGCCAAACCATTGTTGCGATGGCTCAGCACCTTCTCCATTAAAAGTCATATGAGTTATGGACTGACCGAGATGAGCTCGCAAGTGATGACAGGCCCTGTCAACGATCAATCACGGATAAGCACCCTGCTGCCGTACCGCCAATTGCGCCTCTCGGACAGTGGCGAGATTCTGCTTCGCGGCGAAACGCTCTGGCTCGGTTATTACCAACAGGGAGAAATTCACCGCCATCTAGACAGCGATGGCTGGTTCCATAGCCGTGACCTGGGTGAACAGGATAGCAGGGGGGGATTACGTATTCTGGGGCGGCTCGACAATCAGTTCATCTCTGGCGGCGAGAATATTCAGCCAGAAGCCATTGAAGCCATAATTCACTCATTCAGGGGGATCGATGAATGCTACGTTGTCCCCATTACTGATGAAGAGTACGGACAACGTCCTGTTTGTTTCCTGCGACCGCTGCCTGTCGATCAAGGCGAGGCTTTGGCGGCATTCCTCAAACCCCGGCTTGCGGTATACCAGCAACCGCTGCGCTATTTTGAGCTCTTACCGGAGCATAACTCAGGCGGACTGAAGGTCAGCCGGCAACAATTAACCGAGCTGGCGGCGCAACAAGGGAATAGTTAACGGTCACTCTATATTCTGTATCTGCTTGTTGATTTTTATTAATTATCCGTTATTAATCAGCATGTTATCCACCTTAAATTTTGCGAAAAACTGAATTACCCCCCGATATACTCCCCACTTTTCATGTGCTTATAATCTAAAAGCTCATGATTAATGACTCTATTACTTGGCATTCTCTCTCAATATCAGCAGGTGCTTTGCAGTCTCAGAATACTCATGATCGACAGTATTGGGAAATACGTATGCTAAAGGTCAAGTATATACTCGGTAGGCTTAAGTTAAACGTAGTCAGGTCTCAGCCAACCACCATGCTGCCATTGAAAAGATGCTAGTAAGAGCAGCGTTCCCTCTTTTGGGAGCAATTCCGATTCGAAGCCTCACTCCGCCCATGGTGGTAAATGTATTTCAACCTCTAGCAAAGCAGGGCAAGCTGGAAACCGTGAGGCGGCTGTGTCAAAACGTCAACCAGATAGCCACCTACGCTGTTAATACCGGTTTACTGCTCAGTAACTCTCTCACAGGCGTGGGGCGTGCCTTTGCTGTGCCTGAAGATAGACAAATGGCAACCATCAAGCCCGATCGGCTGCCCGAGTTTATGTTAGCTATGTCTAAATCAGATTTTTACATCGGGGCGCGCTGTCTTTTGTTATGGCAACTGCATACTGCCGTTAGACCAAATGAGGCTGCAGCGACCCGATGGGATGAAATTGATACAGTTAATGCTTTATGGACAATTCCAGCGTTAAGAATGAAACGTAAGCGCGAGCATGTAGTTCCGCTTACTTCACAGGCTCTTTCCATTCTCGAGTCTATCAAGCCCATTAACTCTCATTATGAGCATGTGTTCCCACAGCAGCGTACACCCTCAAATTCAGCTCATGCTCAGACAGTGAACGGCATTATTAAGCGTCACATCAAGTTTGATGGACTTGTATCCCATGAGTTTCGATCAATCTTTAGCACTGCCGCTAATGATGCCGGTCACCCCCCGCATGTTATTGAAGTGTGCTTGGCTCATGCTGAGGGTAGTCAGTCTTAGAGGTCTTATAATCGTTCGCAGCTATTGGGGCAACGGCGAGAGGTAATGGATTGGTGGAGCCTCTTTATTATGCAGGCGATGAATCATGAAACTTATATGGATAGCAGAACTTATTTTTAGAACTGATAGTTAATAGAAATCACATCGTATCGGCAGAAGGTTGCATAAATAATGAACTATATATGTAAGGCGCTTGCAAAAAGGATCATTCAAGGATGAGTAAAGAAAAGATGCTGTTTGAGTCATTGGAAATAAAGCTAGAAAAGTGGTTTAAAACACCTTTTGAAAAATTACCTGGTGAAATTGTAAATCGTATTTCTGAAGGTTTTTTTCCATATGATTGGAGAACTCTTTCTCCAGAGCTAAGGCGGCAGGTAGCTCAGCAGTGGGATGAACAGAATACCCCGGATCTTACTGAAAGCAGGGAGAGTATGTTCGATGAATTTGTACAGATCGAGTCACTTAAAAAACAACTTGCGCAATGGGAAAACGCAGGCGGTACTTCTGTTGGGGGTTTAGCCCTTAAGGAGCAGAAGGTTGAGGAATTGAGAGGGAAAATCAAAAATAAATACAGCAGTTTTGAGCATGATCATGGAAAGGGCTCCTATGAGGTAGGATCGAAAGAGTGGCGTAAAAAAAATGCCCAGGAAGCGGCCAATGCGCGTCATGCTCAGCCAGGTGGTTCCCATGATAAAAGAAAGTCAATTATGGAAATATGGTCAACCGGTAAATACAAAACAAAATCAGCGTGTGCTCAGGCTGAGAGTGAAAAGCTGGGAATGTCCTTTAGTACCGCTTTAAAAGCGCTGAGAGAGCCGAAAAAGAGATAGTAGCGAGCCTTTACTTAGCAGGGGCTCGCTACTGCTAAGTAAAGGGTATTTAGATTTTTCTTAGCAACGACAACAATCCTCAGCCATGCAAACAACGCCTAGGAGGCACTAGCATGGCTACAACAATTCTCAGACTTCCAACAGTGAAGTCCCGTACAGGTCTTTCACGTAGTACGATCTATTTGCGCATTTCAGAAGGAGGCTTCCCAAAGCCTATCTCGTTGGGTTGTCGTGCCGTCGGTTGGATCGAATCCGAAATCAATGAATGGTTGAATCGACAGGTTGATGCTAGTCGAAGCAACTCCGTGAAGGGAGGTGCTGAAAAATGAGCCTCTCTATTAATGCGTTTATCGAAGCGATCATTGCTGCTGGACTGCAGCCCCCTTCTCATATTGAGCCTGAAATTATTTGCCGGTTTCCTGGTAATGGTAAGGGGCGCTCTAATAAATCTGGGTGGTGCATTCTATTTTCTGATGGCTTGGGTGGTTGCTTCGGCGACTGGTCTGCAGGTTTTACACAATCTTGGAGATCAAACGACACCTTTGTTATGAGCTGTTTCGAGAAACAAGCTTGGAAAAATAAGGTAAGCGATGCTCGTAGGTTAGAAGCCAAGCTGCGCCAAGAACGTCAAAATAAGGCAGCAGCTAAGGCAGCCAGGTTGTGGGGTTTGTCTCAACATTTGTCGCCAAATAATCCATATGTTATTCGAAAAAATATCCAGCCATTCGGTGCAAGAGAGTA
>JAUXFT010000002.1 GCA_030622755.1 Aestuariirhabdus sp.
CTGACGCCAAATCATGCTGCGGATGATCTGCAAGACCACTGTAATGCACTTTATCGACCTTAAGTTGTTCCAACAGCCATTCAGCTAACTGCTGAGCACTCCTACAATGAGCATCCATTCTCAGTTTAAGGGTTTCTAACCCCTTGAGAATCACCCAGGCATTAAAGGGGCTCAGGGTAGGTCCCGTCGCGCGCAAATACGCAACCAACTCCTTCATATGTTCACTGCGACCTAACACCAGCCCCCCCATACAACGACCCTGACCGTCGAGGTACTTGGTAGCAGAGTGCACTACAATATCGGCGCCCAGTTCCAACGGCTTTTGCAGAATAGGCGTACAAAACGTGTTATCAACCACCAGTAACGCATCGCTCTCCTTCGCCAATGCAGCGAGCTTCCTTAAATCTGCGACTTCACTTAAGGGGTTAGAGGGAGTTTCCACGAATAACATCTTTGTATCAGCTGTCACTGCCTGCTGCCAACCAGCCAGATCTGTAAGATCAACGAAGGTTGTCTGTACGCCAAATCGCATTAAGTATCGAGAAAAAACAGTTGTGGTGGTTCCAAAGACACTGCGCGAAACCACAACATGATCTCCGGCTTGCAACAGGGACATACAAACACCCAGGATTGCCGCCATTCCTGATGCCATACCAACCGCCTGCTCAGCTCCCTCAAGCGCAGCGATTCGCTCTTCAAGAGTACGAACTGTGGGATTGGTGTAACGAGAATAAACGTTACCCTCATCTTCCCCGGAAAAGCGTGCGGCGGCGTCTGCTGCACTGGTGAACACATAGCTGGAGGTAAGGAAAATAGGCTCCGAATGCTCTGTTTCCATAGTACGACACTGGCCCGCACGCACCGCCAGGGTTTCTATACTGGTACCTTCAAGGTCGGAGTTAAGGCGTTCGTCTCTATCGTTACTCATACCATCCTCAAATACTGCATATTATTCATCATTGTGCAGGTCGATAATTGCATTATCAGCCCCTTCAGGGCCCTGCTTGGCACTGTCATTGCGGGCTTTCTCTATACGGGCCAAATACTGATTATCAATATCGCCGGTGACATACACACTGTTAAATACCGAACATTCAAATCCGTCAAATTCGGTATCCACACCTTCTCGAACAGAATCCACCAGATCTTCTAGATCCTGGAAAACCATCCAGTCAGCGCCTATCAAATCACAGATCTCATTACAGGTCCGCCCATTGGCAATCAGCTCATTGGCGGAAGGCATATCGATGCCGTAAACATTCGGGTAACGCACTTCAGGGGCGGCCGAGCAAAAATACACTTTTGCAGCACCCGCCTCGCGCGCCATTTCAATAATCTGGCTACAAGTAGTTCCACGAACTATCGAATCATCAACCAATAAAACATTTTTACCCATAAACTCAAGGTCAATTGCATTCAGTTTTTGTTTAACTGACTTTTTACGCTCTACTTGCCCGGGCATAATGAAGGTACGACCGATATAGCGGTTTTTGATAAAACCTTCACGAAACTTTACTCCCAATCGATTGGCAAGCTGTAACGCTGATGTACGGCTAGTATCCGGGATAGGAATCACTACATCGATATCATGATCAGGGCGCTCGCGCAGAATCTTTTCTGCTAATTTCTCCCCCATCTTCAGGCGTGACTTATATACCGAGCTACCATCCATTTTTGAGTCAGGGCGAGCAAAATACACGTACTCAAAAATACAGGGGGTCAATGCGGCTTTATCGGAACACTGACGAGTATGCAAATCACCATTAGCATCGATATAAACTGCTTCACCCGGGGCCACATCACGAATCAGTGTATAACCCTGCGAATCGAGAGCCACACTCTCCGATGCGATCATATATTCAGTGCCAGCGTCTGATTCTCGCTTACCGAATACCATAGGACGAATACCATTAGCATCCCTGAAACCAACGATACCGTGCCCAAGAATCATGGAAATGACCGCATAGCCGCCGCGACAACGTTGATGAACACGCTCAACGGCATTAAAAATATCATCTGCCATAGGCTTTAGCTTTTGCTGTTTATAAAGCTCATGAGCAAACACATTTAACAACACTTCAGAGTCAGAGTTCGTGTTGATATGGCGCAAATCGCTTTTAAACAACTCCTCTTTAATCTCATCCACATTGGTGAGATTACCATTATGGGCCAGGGTTATTCCGTAAGGTGAATTTACATAAAAAGGCTGTGCTTCTGCGGAGCTTGATGACCCGGCGGTAGGGTAACGGACATGGCCAATTCCCATATTACCAACCAGTCGTTGCATATGACGAGTCCGAAAAACATCACGCACTAAACCGTTATCCTTGCGCAAGTAAAAACGGGTACCCTCACAGGTAACGATACCTGCGGCATCCTGCCCACGGTGCTGCAAAACCGTCAAAGCATCATACAGCTCTTGATTAACATATGATTTTGCTGCTATGCCTACGATGCCACACACAATCATTTACCTCAAAAAGTCTGCTATTTACACACTGCCGAATGGCTACCAATCTAGCGAATAGAACTAATATAGGGTCCGACCAGATCCATCACTGAACGTTTGGACCAGTCTGCAAGAATTTGAAAATGCGGAATCAACGCTGACTGCTTCCACCAGACATCGTGTTTTACCGGTGCAAAACCCACTACACCGACAAGAATAATAACCAGCACAACTCCACGAAATGCGCCAAACACCATACCCAGGGCCCGGTCAGTACCAGATAACCCGGTTATTTTAACCAATTCAGCAATTAGATAATTGATCATCGCCCCCACCATAAGGGTGGCAATAAAGAGGAGTAAGCAAGCAGCAATAATTCTTACGGAAGGAACATCAATATAATCAACAAACATCTGTGACAAGCTGCCACCAAAGGTCCAGGCTATTACGCTGGCGGCGACCCAGGTGGCTAGCGACAGTGCTTCACGAAAAAACCCGCGATTGATGCTAATTAACGCTGATATACCAATAATGACCAGAATTGTCCAGTCTACCCAAGTAAATGACACAAGCTGTTCCGCATAAAGTTACTGGTCGCTGAAACGAAGAATTGTAGCAGAGAGCCCAGGCATTGCCCATACACCTGACTAGGGATGATACCTAACAAGAACACCCTTAATATTCACTTTCTTTTTAAGGTTAGCTCGAAGCTTGATAAGATCTTTGCGGTAAACCATTGGGCCCACATAAACGCCATCCATATTCTTACCACCGCCCTGATCCCAGTGACGACTGTAGGCTTTATAACCCAATTTCTGCAGCCGTTGGACCAGCGCCTTGGCATTATCCCTGTTGGCGAAGACGCCCATCTGCAAAGACCAGCTTTCAGGAACACCTTTTTCATCTAAACGTGGCTTTGGGCTTATTTCAGGCTCTTCAACCGGCTCAGGAATTTGATAAGCACGATCTTTAGCCGCTTGTTGATCCAGCTTAAGGGCCAGCTCTCTCTCTTGTTCAACAAGAGCAGGTACGTCGGGCATAGGAGGAGCTACAGGTATAAGCTTTGCTTGTGAACGAGTCTGTACAGGTTCATAAATCCAGGTTAATAGAATGATGCCCAGAGCCAGAATCACTCCGGCGCCGACTAGACGTTGCCTGATTGGTTGTTCCATTGAGTACTGCCTGACCTTCTCCGCCTTACACTGCGGTATCTTTTCTGTTATCAATCATTTCAAGAGCATCGGCAACAGTGAAAAAGGAGCCTGCCACTACCACTCTATCGTTCGCGGTTGCCGCATTTATAGCCGCACTTAAAGCTTCACCGACACTACTACAGGTTGTTACAAATTCACAGCCCAAACGCCTTAACTCATCCCGTAGACGAGTGGCAGAGCAAGCTCTCGGAGTTCGGCATTGAGTAACAAACCACTTATCAGACACACTGACAAGCTCATCAAGAACACCTCCTACATCTTTATCATCGAGCATAGCGATAACGCAGAGAGAGTTCCCTGAAGAAGCTGTCGCCTGTAAATTATTTTTAAGCATTGCAGCCGACTGGGGATTATGCGCGACATCAAGCAAAACCGTTATAGCTTCACCGGCCTGATTATTAACAACAAGACTTTGAAACCTACCTTTCAAAAAAGCTTTTTGAAGGCCCTCTCGCATAGCATCCTCAGGAATATCAATGGACGACTGCATCAGCGAAAAAATGGCAGTGGCTGCGTTATCCAATGGCAAAGAAGGGTAAGGAAGGTTGTTATAACACTGCCTTTTGCTGGTAGAATCAATGCCTGTTAACGACCAACTATCAACCGACAATTCAACATCAAAATCAATTCCCCGCCTATACAACGTCGCGCCAACCTTTTGGGCGTAACTTATAACACCGCGATTGATACATCCATCACCATAAATTGCCGGACGCCGGGGGCGAAAAATCCCTGCCTTCTCTTGACCAATAACATCTACATCAGAGCCTAACCATTGCTCATGATCAACCGAAATGGTTGTCACTACTGCCACATCGGGGTCGATGATATTTACAGCATCCAAACGACCCCCCAACCCCACTTCAAGGACAATTACATCAACTTCAGCTCGATTAAAAACATCAAGCGCAGCTAGAGTGGCAAATTCGAAGTAACTGAGGGAAGTGACGTTACGTGCCGATTCTATTGCTGCGAAGCTGGCGATCAACTGGGCATCACTGGCTTCTACATCATCAACCACAATACGTTCATTGTAACGTTGGAGATGTGGGGAACTATACACTCCGACACGGTATCCGGCAGCAGTAAGAATGGCATTAAGCAATGCACAGGTACTGCCCTTTCCATTGGTTCCAGCTACGGTGATAACAGCTGCATCCGGGTGTAACAAACCCAACGTATCCGCAACACTGCGGATACGTTCCAACCCAAGATCAATTTCTACAGGATGAAGGCCTTCCAGATAGGAAAGCCAGGATTCAAGAGAGTCAGGAGTCATCAACCGCCACGGGATCAGGTCCACTATCCTCTACCACTTCAGGCATAACATCATCGTGTTGTACTACTGGAGACATCCCGGAAAATTTCGCTAGCAATCCAGACAGTTTGTTGCGCATATCAGCCCGGCTTACAATCATATCGATCGCACCATGCTCCAACAGAAACTCACTACGCTGAAAACCCTCAGGGAGTTTTTCACGCACAGTTTGTTCGATAACTCTTGGGCCTGCAAATCCAATCAAGGCGTTAGGTTCGGCGACATTGACATCACCAAGCATTGCCAGACTGGCAGAAACACCACCATACACAGGGTCAGTTAAGACTGAAATATAAGGCACTCCCTGCTGCTTCATTTTCTCCAGAGCAGCAGCAGTTTTAGCCATCTGCATGAGAGAAAATAGTGCTTCCTGCATGCGAGCACCACCACTGGCGGCGAAACATACAAGAGGGATTTTGTGTTCCAGGCACTCATTGACCGCACGTACAAAACGCGCACCAACCACAGACCCCATTGAACCACCCATAAAAGAGAACTCAAAAGCAACAGTGACTAAAGATACGCCATTAACAGATCCCTTCATGACTACCAGAGCATCTGTTTCTCCAGTGCTTTTTTGCGCACCAGCCAAACGATCTTTGTATTTCTTACTGTCTTTAAAGCGCAATCGGTCTTCAGGCTCAATCTCCGAACCCAGCTCAACTCGACCCTCCTCGTCAAGAAAATAATCAAGACGCATACGGGCATTAATCCGCATATGGTGTTCACACTTGGGGCAAACATACAGATTTTTCTCAAGCTCCGGTCGATACAGCACCGAGTTACACTTGACGCATTTTTTCCATAAGCCTTCAGGGACGTTACTGCGCTTTTCTGCGTCACGCCCATTTAGAGAAGATTTCAGTTTATCAACAAGCCAATTGCTCATTCGTCATCCCAATTCATTCGCTACCTGTTCAGCTTATCCATCGCTGTCCGCATCTCCTTTAAAATAGAAGACACTCCTGCAATGGCGTGATCTGATTGTTGCTGATTCTTGGCAATCTGTTCAACAAGCACACTGCCAACCACGGCGCCATCTGCATTTTTCGCAATTGCCGCCGCTGTTTCACCATTACGAATACCAAAACCCACACCAACCGGTAAATCAGTTAACCCTTTAATCATAGACACTCGTTCAGCAACTGCTGCCGTATCAAGAGCCGCTGATCCCGTTACCCCTTTTAAGGAAACGTAGTAGATATATCCACTGGCCTTACTGCAAATTTTTTGTACACGTTCTGGTGTTGTTGTCGGTGCCACAAGAAAAATGCTATCGATTTTCTTTTGTAACAGATAACCATTAATCTCATCCGCTTCTTCTGGAGGAAGGTCAACGGTTAAAACACCATCAACGCCAGCTTCAGCGGCCTGTTCGGCAAAATATTCGTATCCCATAGTTTCAATAGGATTCAAATAACCCATCAGCACAACAGGTGTTTGATTATCCTGCTTGCGGAACTCTGACACCATTAATAAAACGTCAGCTAATGTAACACCGTGTGATAGTGCTCTTTCACAGGCAAGCTGAATAACAGGGCCATCTGCCATCGGATCGGAAAATGGTATCCCCAGCTCGATTATATCCGCACCTGACTTTACCATTGAATGCATTAAAGGAACGGTCAATTCCGGGTTACTGTCGCCCGCTGTTACAAAAGGAATTAAAGCCTTACGACCTTCACCCTGAAGACGCTCAAAACAACCTTTTATTCTACTCATAATAAATATTTGCTCCCGCGCCTTTAATCAAGAACCTGTATACCGTCTATAACCGCCACGGTATGGATATCCTTGTCACCACGGCCTGAAAGGTTCACGATAATTATCTGATCTTGCTTCATAGTAGGTGCCAGCTTTTCTGCGTACGCTAAAGCATGACTACTTTCAAGGGCAGGCATAATCCCTTCCAGTTGCGTCAAGCTGCGGAATGCAGATAACGCTTCTTCATCGGTCACCGCTACATATTCCGCCCTTCCACTGTCTTTCAGAATGGAATGCTCAGGACCAACTCCCGGGTAATCAAGTCCAGCAGATACTGAATGCGTCTCGATGATCTGCCCGGCTTTATCCGACATTAAGTAGGTTCTGGAACCATGTAAAACCCCGGGTTTACCCTCGCATAAAGGTGCAGCATGCTCTCCTGTTGCCAGACCATGCCCTGCAGCTTCTACACCATACATTTTGACCGCCTCATCGCTGATAAACGGATGAAACAAACCGATAGCATTTGATCCACCGCCCACGCAGGCAACAAGGGCATCTGGTAAGCAACCATTCTGCTCGATACATTGCGCCCGGGCCTCTCGACCTATAACAGCCTGAAAATCCCTGACCAACTGTGGGTATGGGTGAGGGCCAGCCACTGTACCGATGATATAAAACGTATCATCAACATTTGTCACCCAATGACGCATCGCTTCATTCATTGCATCTTTTAAGGTTCGGGAACCAGAGTCCACGGCAACCACTTCGGCACCTAGCAACTTCATACGATAAACGTTCAGAGTCTGGCGCTGAATATCTTCAGAGCCCATAAATACCGTACATTGCATACCCAGTCGTGCGGCAACTGTCGCACTTGCAACGCCATGTTGCCCCGCACCCGTTTCAGCGATAACGCGCTTTTTGCCCATATATTTGGCCAGTAACGCCTGACCTACTGTATTGTTTATCTTATGTGCACCGGTATGGTTCAAATCTTCTCGCTTAAGGAAGATACGCGCACCACCCAGCTTCTTTGACCAACGTTCCGCATAATACAAAGGTGAAGGTCGGCCTACGTAGTGGGCCAGATCATGGTCAAATTCCGCCTGAAATTCCGGATCTGTAGATTTATCCTTATACATAACAGCCAGATCGTCCAGCGCAGCCATTAAGGTTTCCGATACGAAACGCCCACCATAAGGGCCAAAATGCCCCTTGTCATCAGGGAAACTTAGTAATTCCTCGATACTCATCTTTAATTCAGACACTGGCTACCTCTCTTATAAACGCCAGGATTTTATTGACGTCCTTGACCCCGGCTTTCGCCTCAACTCCACCACTCACATCCACGGCAAAGGGTCTGACTCGCTTTATAGCATTACTGACATTTTGTGGATCTAAACCACCTGCTAATATTATCGGTTTATCTCTTTGATCGGGAACAAGGTCCCAATTAAACACTTCACCTGTACCACCAGGAACACCCTTTTTATAGGTATCCAACAACAAACCGCGAGCACTTGAAAAGCGCTCCATTTCCTCTTGTAAGCCGCTATCCTCTCGAACACGAAGGGCTTTTATATAGGGTCTGTTAAACCCCGCACAAAAGTCTTCAGCCTCATCCCCATGAAACTGGAGAAGGTCCAGACCTGTAGCATCGATTGTGTCAGAAACCTCGCTAATTGGTGCATTAACAAACAGGCCAACGGTAGTGACAAACGGTGCCACGCGGCGAATAATCCTGGCCGCTGACTCAGGCGCAATATAACGAGGGCTTGGAGGATAAAATACAAACCCTAACGCATCGGCTCCCGCTTCAACAGCAGCCTCTGCATCTGCAAGACGAGTAATACCGCACACCTTGACTCGCGTCCTGAACATCAGAGTGACACCCCAAAAAAATCGATAGTAGCAAATTGACTTAACTTTGAATATTGCCTTTAGCCGAGAAGTGTACTTATAAACATGGGTCCCATCGATTTCGGGCGTGGCAACGAAAATTCCGAGGGATATCCAACATCAATGAAATATAAGCCACACGGACGAGCGGTCACACCTCCAAGGCGGCGGTCCTTATGCTCCAATACCTCTCTAGCCCACTCCACCAGAGCTTTTCCAGAACCGATATCCATCAACACCCCGGCAATATTACGCACCATATGATGCAGAAAGGCGTTGGCTTGCACATCGATTATTAATAAGTCGCCAAAACGATCCACACTGAGATCGGTAATCGTACGTATCGGACTTTTAGCCTGACAACCAATAGCTCTATAAGATGAAAAATCGTGCTCACCTACCAGGCTTTTCGCTGCCTGATTCATCAGGTCTTCATTCAGTGGCCGATAATCCCAGGTAACACCGCGAGGAAGAATGGCAGACCTGGTGGATTGATTCAAAATCACATAACGATAACGACGATAGGTTGCACTAAAGCGGGCATGAAACAATGGGTCCGCCTCGGTAACCCAATTCACTGCTATATCATCAGGTAAATTGGCATTACTGCCAAATGTCCAACCACGATCAGAGCGCTGCGCCGAGGAATCAAAGTGTATAACCTGATGACTAGCATGCACGCCGCTGTCTGTTCGCCCAGCACAGACTACAGACACAACATGGTTTGCAACTTTTGACAGCGCTTGCTCAACTTGAAACTGCACCGAAGCTATACCAGATTTTTGAGCCTGCCAGCCATGATACGCAGACCCATCATATTGCACACTGGCAACGAAACGACGGGAGGCAGGGCCTTTCAACCCTGCCTCCACAGCTAGCGACTCATTCATATTTAGATTTTATCAATCAATTCTCTAGCTTCTTTTAATTGTGACTCATCACCCTCTTTCAGGACTTCTTCAAGAATATCCCGAGCGCCATCAACATCACCCATATCTACATATGCACGAGCAAGGTCCAGCTTTGTTGCCGTTTCATTGGTACCTGCGAGGAAATCAAACTCTTCATCCATTTCCTCGTCACTCTCCTCATCAAATTCAGCAACCAAACTTTCAGTAGCCTCGTCCAATGCAGAAATATCAGAATCAAAACCAGGGATTTCAACATCATCACCTTGGTCTGCATCAAGCGATTCATTCGAGGAAGCCTCCAAAGAATCAGCTTCAGAATCAGTCGCCTTCAGATCAGAAACACTATTTTCATCAAGCTCAAATTCGATATCAGAAAGCTGAGTTTCTACCAGATCTTCTGCAGAGCCAATATCAGCTGACTCTTCCAACTCAGTATCATTGGAGTCACCTGCGCTTTCAGATTTTTCTTCACTCGCTTCAACTTCTTCCAGGTTCACATCACCAAGCTCAAATTCGAAGTCGTCAGAAACAGTTTCATTGGCATCAAGGGATGCATCAAGCTCATCATCTAGTAGCTCTTCATCAAGATCCGTACTGAGTGTTAACTCAGAGTTATCTATCTCTTCAGAAACATCAATACCACCAGCCACATCAAATTCCAAACCCGACTCTTCGTCAACATCCTCGAGTTCAAAGGAATCTTCATCAGTACCATCCAAACTTAACTCTTCGTCGAGAGAAAACTCTTTCTCATCGATGTCGCCAAGCTCATCCAACTCAAGATCAAGTTCAGAATCCAGATCATCACCTAGACCAGACTCCAAATCAGCCAACAGATTTTCTTCCGAACTCAAATCTGAGTCACCATCCAGATCAAATTCGAGGGCTTCTAATACATCATCATCGGCAAGCTCTACCACTTCATCAGATGATAATTCAGCTTCAAAACTCTCTTCTGACGAATCCAAATCCAGATCGTCTATAGAAAATTCAATTGGAGCATCAACCGAATCCATTTCATCAAGGTGCAGAGCCTCATCAAGATCATCGATTTCAAGATCAGCCTCACCAATACCTGCTGCTGAATCAACAGAATCCAAAACACCCGAAGCAAACTTGTTCTTGAATATTTCTGCTTCCTGCATGGCAATAGAATCACCTAAAGCACTCAGTTCATTTTCTTGCTGAACAAAGGCCTCCACATCCTGCATTTCAGCATAGGCTTCAAGCAATTTAACCCTTAAATCTGCACGCGCTGGCTCTTTAGATATCGCGCTGGTTAATAACTCCACTGCCTGCGTATAACGGCCATAGGCAATATATATATCCGCTTCACCCAAGGCATCGGCTGTCTGAGCCGTGGTTATTTCATCCTGTTGCAGCTCTTCGTCACCACCTAATGCGAAAGCCTCTTCTGACTGTCCATCTTCAGAACTCTCAAGCTGATCAGTTTCTGAAAGCTGCTCATCTGACGAGTCGCCCTCTTCAGCGAGGTCTTTCAGATCTGAACCCTCAACAAGCTCATCGTCCGACTTGCGGCGTGAAACCAGCATTAAAACCAGCAACAAAGCTAATACACCTGCTCCAGCGTACATATACAGCGGGTTCTGCAACAACTCATCCAGCAAACCAGAATCTTCAACCTGTTCAGGAACTGATGCAGGAACAACTTTGTCTGCTGGCTTTTCAGTAGGTTCGGCCTTGATCACCAAATCAGGCTCAATTTGCTGCTCAACCTGTGGTTGAACAGCTTCTGTATCAGTAACCGCCTCGACCGACTTATCAGCAGAAGACTGAACAGATTCACCCTGCTCAGTCACAACATCCGCAGCATCACTTACAACTTCCTTTGCAGGCATCTCACTGGTTGTGGAAGCGTCCATCTCTGTGGCTGTGGTTTCTTCTGCTTCCACTTCACCTTGAACAGTTGCAGTTTCATCTGAAGGCTGAGCCTGCTCTAAGGTGGAATCGGTGTCTTCTTCGTCAGCATTCTGGGCCAACTGAACCTGAAGCGCAGCTAGCTGCTCATCTTTCAACGATAAGAGACGCTGTAACGTTTCAACCTGTTCTTCAAGCTCTCCAAGCTTGCTTGAAACTTCAGAGCTTTCCCGAACAGCTTTATCAAGCCTCTCCTGACTAATTGCCAACTCGTTTTGCAGAGCATCTAAATTTTCCGGTTCACCTTCAGAAGTTCCGTTATCAGTGCCACCAGAACCCGCTGAATTTGTGCCGGCACTAGATAAGGTTAACGTGCCATCTTTGACTGGAGCAGACTCATCAACATCCTTGGCTTGCTGTAAAGACGCGTCTAGCTGAGGCGCACTTAAAGCACGACGCTCCTGCCATTCTTGATTTTGCAAAGCAACATCAGCTAAAGCTTTACGCTGAGTAGTTTGCAGAATCTGATCGAGAGTAGGCAAGCGCAAAACCTTGCCTTTCTTTAACAAGTTAATATTCTGGTTAATAAATGCGTCAGGATTTAACTCCTGAATAGCAAGCATTGTTTGTTGAACAGTTACGTCGCTGGAAGGTCTATGAGTAGATGCAATTTTCCACATCGTATCCTTACTGGTGGTTTTGCCATACGTGCCACCCTCAACTTCACTGCTTGCTACTTGAGGTGAAGTTTCTTTGGCTGGCTGGGAAGCCTGCGTTGCAGGTTTTTGGGGTACTGGCTTTTTACTTACCGACTGACTTGAAGATTTTTTTGATGGTTTACGAGTAACAAGCGAGTCCATTTCAGCAGCTGCTGGAGGAGCAACAGGAGGCATCATCTCTTCAGTAAAAGTTGGCGGATCAAGCAACACCGTATATTCACGAAGTAAACGGCCATTGGGCCACTGCAATTCAACCAAAAAGTTTAGATAGGGCTCTCTCACAGGTTTCCGTGTAGAAACCTCAACATAAGCTGAACCATCAGGTCTGATAACGGTTTTAAACTTCAGGTTATTAAGAAAGAAGTCGCGATCAACGCCAGCTAACGAGAAGTCTTGTTTGGTCGCAAGTTTGGGCAGTATATCTCCCTGCCCCAACCCTTTTACCTCAATCAACTCTATCTGTGCATCTAGCGGTTGATTAAGCGTAGAACGGAGATTTATCTCCCCCAACCCCAACGCATTTACTGTAGTAGAGCTCAACGCTCCTGCTGCGGCCATAGCCAATACAAGCTTGCGAACCATATTATTTTAGTCCTTCGTTTCTGTCTTTGCCTAACCCGCCCGACATCAGGAGCTTTTCAGCCCGTCACCCCAAAGCAAGAGCAGAAAACCTGCAACAAAAGACTCGACCCCCGCCAAACTCTTGTCACCGGCTTTATTTTTATATACTAGCCGAATATCAAAATAAGCTAGAAAATTTATGCACAAGTTCCAGTAAGTATCAATTATATCTAGTCTTTTATCAATATCTCTACACACTGCGTAAAAATTTGCTGAGAATTTTTCTCATTTTTTCGACGTAATGCACAAAACCGCAACCTACGGTCAAAACATACACACACCACGCCCTGACAAAACAAGGCCATAAGTTAAATAGTATGAAGTAGTGCACATAAGGTTTTTAATGACTGAAGGTAATCACATGCACTGGTAGCAATTCCCTACCAACAGTGCATATAACTATTTCTACGCACTCTGCAAGATACGAAGCATACGCCTCAAAGGTTCTGCCGCACCCCACAACAACTGATCACCAACAGAGAATGCGGAAAGATAATCAGACCCCATATTCAGTTTGCGCAGCCGGCCCACTGGAACCGTCAAAGTTCCGGTAGTAACCGCAGGAGTCAATTGAGCGATCGTATCTTCTCGATGATTCGGTACAACTTTCGCCCATTCATTATGCTCAGAAAGCATGGCTTCTATATCTGCCAACGGTATGTCCTGCTTAAGCTTGATCGTAAAAGCCTGACTGTGACAACGCATTGAACCGATTCTGACGCAGTTACCATCAACGACTATCGGATCAGCGCTACGCCCTAAAATCTTATTGGTTTCAACTTGCCCTTTCCATTCTTCACGGCTTTGGCCATTTTCCAGCTCGCTGTCTATCCAGGGAATCAGACTGCCCGCCAAAGGCACCCCAAACTGAGCAGCCGGAAAATCTTGCGCCAACATTTTTTCAGATACCTTACGATCAATATCCAAAATAGCGCTTGATGGTGTTGCCAGCTCGGAGGCTACTGCAGATTGCAACGAACCCATCTGGTTTAATAGTTCGCGCATATTTTGTGCACCAGCCCCTGATGCGGCCTGGTAGGTTTGGGACGTTAACCACTCAATCTTGTCATTAGCAAACAAACCGCCCAAAGCCATCATCATCAGGCTAACGGTACAGTTACCTCCTACGAAGGTTTTGGCACCCACATCCAACGCACGATCAATAACCGATCGATTCACTGGATCCAGAACGATCACGCTATCTTCTGCCATACGTAAAGCTGATGCAGCATCTATCCAGTAACCGTTCCAGCCATTCGCCCTAAGCGGCCGATAAACTGACTTGGTGTAATCACCCCCCTGACAGCTAACCAATACATCCATCTGCGACAGTTCAGATATATTCCCAGCATCTTTCAGCGCAGGGATCGGCTTACCTACTTCAGGACCAACCTGCCCAACCTGTGAAGTGGTGAAGAATACGGGTTCAATGTCCCTGAAGTCATTCTCTTCCAGCATGCGCTGCATCAATACCGAACCGACCATTCCGCGCCAGCCAACAAAACCTACTTTTAACATAACTTAACTCCTAAGAGAAAACGCCCGCTTTTAAGCAAGCGCTTCCAGAACCGCTTTACCCATCTCGTTTGTGGAAACTTTTCTGCAACCTTCAGAATAAATATCCCCGGTGCGCAATCCACTATCCAGAACCTGGCTAACGGCCACTTCAATGGCGTCCGCTGCTTCGATTTCATTAAGGGAGTAGCGCAGCATCATCGCTACTGAAAGAATGGTGGCTAACGGGTTGGCAATACCCTGTCCGGCAATATCAGGGGCAGAGCCATGACAGGGTTCATACATACCCTTGCCGGATTCATCGAGAGAAGCCGAAGGCAACATACCAATAGAACCTGTCAACATTGCTGCCGCATCCGATAGAATATCCCCAAACATATTTCCGGTTACGATGACATCAAACTGCTTGGGAGCACGAACAAGTTGCATGGCAGCATTATCAACATACATATGACTCAATTCGACATCAGGATATTCCTTGGACATCTCGTCCATGATTTCCCGCCACAATACGGTAACTTCTAGAACATTTGCCTTATCTACAGAGCAAAGTTTACCGCCCCGCTTTCTAGCTGCCTCAAACGCTACCCGACCGATTCTACGAATCTCTGACTCTGAGTAGACATAGGTGTTATAGCCCTGACGCTCACCATTTTCGAGGGTACGAATCCCTCTTGGTTGACCAAAATAAATTCCTCCAGTCAACTCGCGTACGATCAGGATATCCAGACCAGAAACCACTTCAGGCTTCAGCGTTGACGCTTCAGCCAGCTGCGGGTAAAGAATTGCCGGACGTAAATTACCGAACAATTGCAAGCCGGATCGCAAGCCTAGCAAGCCTTTCTCAGGGCGAATAGCCATATCAAGGGAATCCCATTTGGGACCACCAACCGCACCCAACAGAATCGCGTCAACCTCTTTGGCCTTCGATAGCGTTTCATCCGGCAAAGGCACGCCAAACTTGTCTATAGCCCCACCACCCACCAAAGCGTGATCCAACTCCAGATCGATAGAAAACTTATCCCGCACCCGCTCAAGAACACTGACCGCTTCTGCGGTAATTTCAGGCCCGATACCATCACCTGGCAACACCAGTACTTTCTTACTCATCATTCAAAACCTGCGTAAATAAAGACGATAACTACTTTATGGCACCAAATAGCCAAGGATTCTTTTTAATGTGTTTCTGCTCATAACTTCGGATGAGAGATTCATCCTCAAGCGTCAAACCGATATCATCCAGCCCATTTATCAGGCAGTGACGACGAAATGCATCTATTGAGAACGCAATCTCTTCTCCATCAGGCTTTACGATGACTTCGCGATCAAGATCTATTGCCAACTGATAGCCTTCTAAAGAAGCCACTTCGTTGAATAATTGATCGACATCATCATCCAAAAGAGAGATCGGCAATATTCCATTTTTAAAACAATTATTGTAAAAAATATCTGCAAAACCCGGTGCAATAACACATCTGAAACCATAATCTTCGAGCGCCCAGGGAGCATGCTCACGACTGGATCCACAGCCAAAATTTTGTCTCGCCAACAAAATAGATGCACCCTGGTAACGCGACTTATTCAACACGAACTCAGGATTCAATGGACGACCACTGCAATCCTGATCAGGTTGCCCCTCATCCAGATAACGCAGTTCATCAAATAAATTAGGGCCAAAGCCACTGCGTTTGATCGACTTAAGAAACTGTTTCGGAATAATCATATCGGTATCCACATTGGCGCGATCAAGGGGCGCAACAATACCGTTCAACTGAGTAAATTTTTTCATTTAACTGCCACCTGTTTCATATACCAACTTCTTAATTCATCTCTCGATTCAGTTCTCGGACATCAACAAAGTGTCCCTTTATCGCAGCAGCAGCGGCCATTGCAGGGCTCACCAGATGCGTTCGACCGCCAAAACCCTGACGTCCTTCAAAATTTCGATTAGACGTTGAGGCGCAATGTTCACCTGCACCTAATTTGTCCGCATTCATTGCAAGGCACATCGAACAACCTGGTTCCCGCCACTCAAAACCTGCGTCAGTAAAGATCTTATCCAATCCTTCACGCTCAGCTTGCTCCTTGATCAACCCTGAACCGGGTACTACCAGGGCCTGTTTGATGGACGAAGACACTTTACGGCCCTTAACAACATTTGCCGCTGCCCGAAGATCTTCAATTCTGGAATTCGTACAGGAGCCGATAAATACACGATCAAGCTTTATATCTGTGATTTTTTGGCCGGCTTGTAAGCCCATATACTCTAGAGCTCGACTTGTACTAATACTTTGAGTTTCATCTTTTATCTTCGCTGGATCAGGCACAATACCATCCACAGGGCCGACCATTTCAGGAGATGTTCCCCAGGTCACTTGCGGGATAATTTTATCTCCCTGTAACACCACCACACGATCGAATTCCGCTTCTTCATCTGAGACCAGATCCTGCCAGGCCTCTACCGCTTTATCCCAGTCGTCTTTTTTCGGAGCATAGGGTCGGCCTTTCACATACTCGATAGTCTGCTCATCAACCGCAACCATACCGGCCCGCGCACCAGCTTCTATAGCCATATTACAAAGCGTCATACGCCCTTCCATGCTCAACGAGCGAATAGCATCCCCACCAAACTCAATGGCACAGCCATTTCCACCGGCGGTACCTATTTCGCCGATAATAGCCAATACAACGTCCTTAGCCGTTACCCCATCACCTAGCTGACCATCTACCCGAACCAGCATATTCTGCATCTTCTTCGTAACCAGGCATTGAGTAGTCAATACATGCTCAACTTCCGAGGTACCAATACCATGTGCAAGCGCACCAAATGCACCATGCGTTGAAGTATGCGAATCACCACAGACAACCGTCATACCGGGAAGAGTTGCTCCCTGCTCCGGCCCGACCACATGAACGATACCCTGACGGCGATCATTCATACGAAACTCCTGCACGCCAAATTCGCGACAGTTGTCATCCAGGGTCTGAACCTGGATTCTCGACACGGTATCAACGATGCCCTCAATACCAGCCATACGTTCATTACTGGTAGTCGGGACGTTGTGATCAGGAGTCGCTAGATTGGCGTCTATCCGCCAGGGTTGACGACCAGCCAACCGTAAGCCCTCAAAAGCCTGGGGAGAAGTTACTTCGTGCAATAATTGACGGTCGATATAGATCAATGCCGATCCATCATCTCGCTGTTTAACCAGGTGTGCATCCCACAACTTGTCATACAGGGTTTTTGCTGCCATTGATTTAGCCTCATTCAAAACGTGCAAACTACGCGACAAGCGTAGCGTTAAATCCAATTCCATCAACTTCATCCACTAACCATTTCGGCAAAAGAGAAGTTATTATGGGCGCCATGCTAATCCTCAAAATGAAATAAAACAAATTCATATTTGTTATGCTTCGCATGACCACGAGGAATACATGGAAATCCAGTTCATTATGGAAACCAGCGCACTTCAAGCTTTTATAGCTGTAGCGGAAGCAGGATCATTCTCCCAGGCAGGCGAGCGCCTTCATCTCACGCAACCCGCTGTCAGCAAACGCATCGCTTCTCTCGAAACCCAACTCAATGCGCGACTGTTTGACCGCATAGGGCGCCAAATCAACCTGACCGAAGCGGGCCAAACCCTTCTGCCAAAAGCTTATGGGATACTGGCAGAACTCGCTGACGCTCGGCGACAACTAAATAACCTGAAAAACGATGTTAGCGGCTCATTATCTCTATCCACCAGCCACCATATTGGATTACATCGTCTGGCCCCGATACTGCGCCAATTTAGTCGCCAGTATCCAGAGGTTGCACTTGATATCCATTTTGTTGATTCCGAGGTCGCCTATGAGGAAGTGTTACATGGCCAGATCGAGCTCGGTATCATCACTCTGGCACCAGAGCGAAAAGAGATGATTCACTCCGTACAGGTATGGCGAGACCCCCTGTGTTTTGTGGTATCGACCGAGCACCCGTTAGCACAACGAGGGACACTCACGATAAAAGAACTCAGCGAATATCATGCAATTTTCCCGGGTGCCAATACCTTTACTCATCACATCGTAAAAGGTCTGTTCAGTGAGCATCAACTCACACTAAAAGTATCTATGGCAACCAACTATCTGGAGACCATCAAAATGATGGTCTCTATCGGACTCGCCTGGAGTGTACTACCTCAGTCCATGCTGGATGATGACATCACCCAACTTCAGGTAAAAGGTGCGTCACTGGAGCGAGAGCTCGGCTATATTCATCATACCGAACGTACTTTGTCCAATGCTGCACGCGCGTTTATCGATATTTTACAAACTCATCGAGAAATCAACTGAATGAAACATCTGCTGCTGATGCGCCACGCTAAATCGAGCTGGAAAGATCCTGCTCTATCTGATTTCGATCGCCCACTTAATGGCAGGGGAAGGCGCACAGCTCCACGAATGGGAGCGTTGCTCTCCTCCACTACCCATTACCCTCAAGTTATACTTTGCAGTACCGCCCAACGAGCACAACAAACGGCGTCACTGATAATAGCCAGTTTATCTACAAAACCTGTATTGCTACTGGAAGAGTCTCTGTATGCTGCTTCGGCACAGGGCATACTTCAAGCCGTATCACAAACCGATGATCGCTGCATGTCTCTACTGGTCATTGCCCATAATCCCGGGCTTGAGGAGCTAGCATCAGAGCTGGACGGAGACTTTTGCGATGCACTTCCCACCGCCTCAGTTGTGGATATCGAATGCGATATTAGTCACTGGCAAGAGATCTCACCAGAATGTGGCCAGGTACAAACGCTCTATTGTCCGCGACAGCTGTTTCCAGATGCATGACGATCCACATCAACGCAGCGCCATACCACTAGAGCCGCCACCATACTTATCAATCCAGCGCCGATAAATGTCCAGCTTCCCCCACCCCACTCCCAGGCATAACCTGAAATAAGTGCCCCCAATGCGGCACCGCCACCGAAACTGATTCCGCTATAAAATGCCTGTCCCTGGCCCGCGTGGACAGTACCAAATATTTGTCGAACATATTCAATGGAAGCCGCATGAAAACTGCCAAAAGTTGCTGCATGCAGTAACTGAGTCAGTACCACGATCACAAAGTTTTCCGCATACAACCCCAACAACAACCAACGCAGCGCTGCGAGGATTAAAGCAGACAGTAGTAGCCACTTAACTCCGACCGAAGGCATCAAACGGTGCATAAACCAGAAAAGGATTATCTCGGCCATCACTCCCAGCGCCCAGAGCACGCCTATAAGAGCGCTACTGTGTCCCAGATCAGCCATGTAAATGCTAAAAAAGGTGTAATAAGGGCCGTGTCCGACTTGCATCAACGCGGCGGCCAGAAAAAAGCTTAAAACATCTCGCCTCTTTAATATCGGCAAAAAACCACGGGTTGATTCATGACTTAACTGGACAGGCTTGTCTCTAACCGTCCAAGAGGCAAGCAACATCCCGGTCATCGCAACGATCATAAGCCAGGGCAGGATCTGTATTCCCAATTCGCCTATTAATACCCCGGCAACGAGCACCATAACGGTAAAACCAACCGAGCCCCATAAGCGAATACGACTGTAATGATGCGGTTTATCCCCCAATCGCGCCAAAGTGACCACTTCAAACTGCGGCAATATGGCATTCCAGAACAAACTGTAACAGGCGATAACGATCGCCAGCGGCCAATAGTTTCTCAACAAAGGCACTACACAGAAAATCAGCAGTGTCGCCAGCGCCCCGAAACGAACCAGCGCCATACGATGCCCATAGCGATCTGTCAGCCACCCCCACAAGCTCGGGGCAAACACCTTGGTTAGCATCAATACAGCGGTCAGCTGGCCAATCTCAGCCGCGCCGAACGAGAGACTTTGCAAGTAGGGTGACCAGTAAGGAGCCTGGGCACCCAGAATCGCAAAATAAAAGAAATAAAATAGGGACAGGTTCACGCCCTGCGTATCGGAGCGTGTTTCCATTTAATAGTTACTCTGGAGCTTGTGCAGGAATCACCGGAGTCGGAGACATCACCCCTGCATTCTGCGCTCGATGACGCAACCAGTGATCCATCAAGACAATCGCCAACATCGCCTCAGCAATCGGTGTCGCTCGAATGCCAACACAGGGATCATGGCGTCCCTTGGTAATAACTTCGATAGGATTGCCTTGCATATCCACACTGCGACCAGGCAAGTGCAAACTTGAGGTGGGCTTCAATGCAAGATGGGCAACAATTTCCTGACCACTGGATATTCCACCCAAAATGCCACCCGCATGATTAGACAGGAATCCCTCAGGTGTCATCTCGTCCCGATGCTCAGTGCCCTTCTGTTCCACACAGGCAAACCCTGCACCGATCTCAACACCTTTAACCGCGTTGATACTCATCAAGGCGTGCGCGATATCCGCATCCAGCCGGTCAAAAACAGGTTCTCCCAGCCCCGGAATTACACCGCTGGCGGTCACGGTAAGGCGAGCTCCAATTGAGTTACCTTCCTTTCGCAACCGATCCATGTACTGTTCCATCTCGGCTACTTTATCGACATCAGGGCAAAAGAAGGGGTTCTCTCCAACCTGATTCCAATCTACTTTTTCGATCGAGACAGGACCCAACTGAGAGAGATAACCTCGAACCATTACCCCCTGACTCGCCAAGAACTGCTTGGCAATAGATCCTGCCGCTACACGCATTGCTGTTTCACGCGCAGAAGAGCGTCCTCCTCCACGGTAGTCACGAAAACCATATTTTTGTGTGTAAGTGTAATCTGCATGACCAGGGCGAAATTGCTGCGCAATATTGGCGTAATCTCGTGAACGCTGATCTGTATTTTCTATCACCAGGCCTATAGGTGTACCGGTAGTCTTACCTTCAAAAACACCGGATAAGATCTTTACCTGATCTGCTTCCCGTCTCTGCGTTGTATGGCGCGAGGTACCCGGTTTACGACGATCCAGATCAACTTGCAGAATGGATTCATCGATCTCGATACCCGGAGGGCAACCATCAACGATACAACCCAGCGCGGGACCGTGTGACTCACCGAACGAAGTAACGGTGAATAACTTTCCAAACGTGTTTCCTGACATACAAGCTCTTTCTTTTATCAATTATTCTGATGCGAACTACGAACACTTTCCGTAGTGAAGAAATTAAAACCCGTCGATTATACCTGTTTTCACCTGTAGCGCGCGCTGGCCATACAATTACTTATCAACACGCTCAATAAGCATTTGGCGAAACAGTTTCTGATGGTCCCGACATTGCTGTGCGCTAAGCACGAAGACTCCGTCTCCCCCGCTTTCAAACTCTACCCAGCTAAACGGAACCTCTGGCAATAACTCTTGTAGTGCTACCCAGCTGTTGCCAAGCTCAACCACCAGCACCCCTTCGTCGTTCAAGTAATCAGCTGCAGCGGCCAAAATCCTCCAAGCCAGATCCAGACCATCATCACCAGCAGCAAGCCCTAACTCAGGCTCATGCTGAAATTCACTGGGCATGTCCGACAAATCCTCCACATCGACATAGGGTGGATTGCTGACAATCAAGTCATAGCGTTTGCCCTCAAGAGAGGAAAACAGATCGCTTTGATGACAATGCACTCGGCCACTGAATTCATGACGATCGACGTTAATCATAGCTACCTGCAACGCCTCACCTGACAAATCCACCAAATCAACCAGTGCATCTGGCCAGGCATGTGCACAAGCGATACCTATGCAACCACTACCACAACACAGGTCGAGAACATGGGAAACATCTGCATCACCCAGCCATGGCTGGAAACCGTTATCAATCATTTCCGCAATCGGAGAACGTGGTACCAGAACTCGCTCGTCAACATAGAATGGTAATCCGCAAAACCAGGCTTTATTAACCAAATAAGGGACTGGAATACGCTCATCTATACGGCGCTGAATCTGACTGGCGAGCAATTTTTGTTCATCAAAGGTTAAACGACTACTCATCAAGTCCCGATCGAAATCCCAAGGCAAGTGAAGACTTTGTAATACTAATTGCACAGCCTCATCCCAACTATTGTCGGTGCCATGCCCATAGAACAACTCCGCTTCATTAAAGCGACTGTATGCCCAACGAATATAATCCTGAATGGATATCAACCCGTCATTTGAAAACTGTCCGTTCAACCAACTAAACTCCAAATCGAGGAAAACGTTATGGTGAACCAAAGCTCTAATATACGCTCAGCAAGGCTACAACTCAAAAGCACGGGGTTTGCGCATTGCTACTTTACACGTACAATAACGCCCCTCTATTCACCAGTCCGACCGTCGGCTCGGCTACAAAAACCTGGGTAATTTGTTCATGGAACAGTCGTTTGCAGACTTAATAAGTTCAATCGGTGAAGACCTAAACCGACCTGGCCTAAAAGACACCCCTGCTCGCGCCGCAAAAGCGTTCCAGTTCCTCAATCGCGGATACACCCAAACGCTGGACGACGTCATTAACGATGCACTGTTTCCATCGGATAATGATGAGATGGTGATCGTCAAGGATATTGAGCTATATTCCCTGTGTGAACATCACCTTCTTCCTTTCATCGGACGCTGCCATGTTGCTTACTTACCTTCTGGTAAAGTGCTCGGCTTATCGAAAGTCGCCCGTATCGTTGATATGTTCGCACGACGCTTACAAATTCAGGAAAACCTGACTAAGCAGATCGCTGACACCATCATGCAAGTCACTGGCGCCTCAGGGGTCGGGGTAATTATCGAAGCGAAACATATGTGCATGATGATGCGAGGAGTAGAAAAACAGAACTCGGTCATGAAGACATCGGTCATGCAGGGAGCGTTTCGCAACAAACCACATACCCGGGCAGAATTCCTTTCCCTGATCAAAGACTAAGCCACATCAAGACCTCGCATCAAAAAGCCGCATATTTTCATCGAATATGCGGCTAAGACTTAATCTCCTGAAACCTGGCAACAAACCACCAGCACTACAAAAAAATTGCGCTCTTATTCCTTATCTAATCCCCCCACTTACTTCACAGAGGCTTTACTGAAAAATCAGGCGTAGCAGCACCTGTTCATCACTCGTACCGGGCAACAAGGCGGGGCCAACGCCTAAAATTCCAATACGATTTTTACTTATTCCCTGATCTTCCAGCAGATCAGCAACTGTCTGTGCATATTGCTCAGAGCGGCTGACCACTTCGTTGAGTTCTTCCTGGGCGACCGCAGAGCTGGATATTGAAACGGCCAGGATAAACGGCAGCCGCTTATCTTTCAGCTCATTTTTCAATCGTAACAATGCATCTGAGCCCGGCACCGCACTTTTCTCAAGCGGCCAACCAGTGACGTCGACATACTCACCCGGAGCATCTCCCTTTCGAGCGGAGGAACTGACAAATTGTTCCAACAAAAGATAGACCCTGCCATTACCTCGGCGAATAGCATAAACAGCCATGTACACACCCTGATTTTCGGGGTGTTCGACAATCTGGTAGAACTGCGCATTATCAGGCCCATAAAGCTGGGCTATACCAAACACCTTGTTAGCCCAGTAATTACTGCTTCCGCAACGACGCTCTTCACAGAGAAAAAGCGACTCAAATCCCTGATCTTGCATCTGCTTCTGATAATAGCGAAAAGCATCTCTATTGCTGTGCCCCTCTGGAATTCGATAAAGAATACGCGTCATCTGACCATTAGCACGAAATTCGCTATCAGCACGAACCACTCCATTAATCTTTTTAATAGAGCCCGTCACTAATTGATGGTTATTCACCAACTCATCACGAAAATTCATAATGTATGCGTTGGGATAGCGTTCTATATTCGGTAAATCGGCACTCCCGGCGACATCTGCACCTATTACCGACGCCGCATAGAAAAACCCTAGAAAAACTACCAGCTGATTCAGTCGCACGCTACCTCCAGATTTTTTACCCGACACTGTTTGCCTAATACTTCTTAACTAACACTTCTTACAAAACACTACCTGATACTTTATATGTTGTTATAGCACAGGATGTTCCAGATAAAAGTTCAGCTATCACCAAAAACCATCAAAGGAATTATAATGCCTTATTATAAGGTCTACGTTTAAATCCTGAATTTTTCCTGGGGAACCCCTGACTCGTTTAAGTCTGATGCCCACTCAGAAAATCATTAAACACGCGAGCGACACCTTGCACCTCGGTTTCCATATGCAAATGGTGTCCTCCGGCCAAAGTTTGCAGATTAAAGCGCTGCAAAAATTCTCCGTTATCAACAAACGTTTTACGCTGAAGATAAATCCCACCTTCGGCAAGAATCAGGCAAGTTGGCGCAGTTACATTAGCCACAAATGCTTTGGCCTGATTCCAGGTTAAGCGCATCATCGAAGGAAGGCGTAAACGCAGATCACTACTCCAGGAATAACCACCCTCAACGGTTTCCAGGCCGCGCTCTACGATTGCTGCTGCTGCATCACGGGAGAGTGGATTCATTCCCTTCATTCTTGCCTCAACTGCCTGGGCAGGAGAGGTATAAACCGTTTTACGTTTTTCAGCAACCTGCTGCATACCCAAGATGGCTTTTGCGAGTTGGCGAGGAGCATCACTGCTCACTGTAACCATCGGCCAAATACCATCTATCAACAGCAAGTGGTCGATTCTATCCGGGAAAGTACCCGCTATCAGGGTGGTAGTAATTCCCCCCATAGAGTGCCCTAAAAGACTAAAACGCGGCAACGATAGCTGGTCCGCTATGGCAATCACATCAGACACATTATCCCAGATATTATACGCAACACCCGCCGGGCGATGACTGCTTTTACCATGTCCCGCCAGATCTATGGAAACAACTCGAAAACCTTCCAACAAAGGCGCTAGTCGATCAAAACTTGCCGCATTATCTAACCAGCCATGCAGTGCCAGCAACACCGGTTTATCGCTGCCGCCACAAGCGCGCAGTGCAAAACGCATAGAATCCACTTCGACTTCAAAATCCTCAAACTGCACACAATGCGACACTACTTTCTCCCTGGTGAGTCAATCTCTTAATCATCGCGTGAATATGATGAGCCGTGGTCGATGGATGCTCTAATGGAAACATATGAGACCCCTCAACCTTTTGCATGGTTAGTCGTGGATTTCGCTCTCCTGCCCTAATTCGATGTTTGATCATTACATCACTACGATCGCCATACATTAAACCAGTAGGCGTTGCGTATAGAGAATTTCCAGATGGCGTGCGGTGAGGCATATTCCTATAAATACTCACCTCTATATCAGTCCTGTAGGTAAGTGCAACACCTTGAGTATCCTTCTTCAAACCCGCATCCAAATAATGTTCGACGCATTCTGGATCAAAATGTCGAAACAGTTTTTTCCTGGAAAAATACTCACGAGCAGCATCACGACTAGGCCACTGCACGCGGCGATCTTTGGTGCGACCCGCCGGGGTCATATGATCAATCAAACCGAGACGTTTAGCCATTGATACCGCAACTTTCTCTACAGTGCTTAACACAAATGAATCCAGCATGATGACTGAAGAAAACAGTTCAGGTCTGCGAGCTGCAGCAAATGAGCACAACAATCCCCCTAGAGAATGACCAACCCCTATAACCGGTCCTCGATCACGCAGTTCCAGCTCAGCGATCAATTCATCGGCCAGATAACTCCAATTATTGGTCACCGGAAAATGAGGATTGTGTCCATGCTGATCGAGATATTCAATAGAATATCCATGTTGGCGAAGCCCCTGAAACAGTTTGTGGTAACTGGCAGCAGGAAAACCATTAGCATGGGCGAAATAGATATGGGGCTGTATCATGATAACTTGCCACTCCAACTACTCAGGCTTTAAATTCAACTCATTTAGTTGATATGTAATCTATATGAAATCCACGACCATCGCAAAGGACTCATCCCCGCCGAAAACACTCCGGGAATGGCTCCAGAAACAGTCCTTTACACTGACGATGTCTTCCGGTTTTTTTAGCTTCTTTGCACATTGCGAAATATGCCTGCGCCTTACAAGAAAAACAACTTTTCCCGCAAAAAATAACCGATTCAAGCGCCGGAGCACTGGTAGGAGCTTGCCTCAGCGCTAACAAAGGCGCTTGGGAGATACCGGAAAGATTGACAGGTATGGAAAAAAACACTTTTGGGATCCAGGTTTTGGCCCTGGACTTTTAAAGTGTGAACACTTTAAAGATATGATCAGAAAATTTACCGGCATCCAGCATTTCAGCGAATGCACCATCCATCTTGCAGTATCAACCTATGAAGCGCGCAGAAATTGAACGCAGATAATCGCTGACGGCTAGATCTTGCCAATACCATTGGCTAGCATCATGTGCTATCCCTTTTCTCATTCAACCAGTCAAGATTAACGGCACCCTACGCCGGGATGGCAGAATACTGGATCGCCCGGGTCTTGCAGAAACTATTCTGAAAGAAAGAATCTTATGTCGCTACATAGCATCTCGTTCGCCGTGGCGAAGATCAAACAGCAAAGCCTTACAAACACCTCGGCAGGAAAACCTTACAACCCTGGTGATACAGGATCTACCCCACAGCTCACCCAACAATTTAAAAAATGGACTCAAAGCACTCAAACTGGCTTATCAATGCACCCAGGTAGCCTTACGAACACCCATAAATGAAGAAGATTATTCAATGTCTATTAATCCTCAACTACTAACCTCAGGAATGAATAATCCACCTTATTACGTTCTTTTCAGGCAAGTGTTTCCAAACAACCATAAGCCTGCCAGTTCAAACGGGAATCTGTGATAGAGTCTCATTACACAGTGTCTTGAACAAAATTGTGTATTTGATTTAAAAGCTGAGTCAAAGCATTATTGCCTCCGCTTTTTCCATGAATAGGTATACAAAAGTGCTTTAGAGCGCTTCACTTAAAAGAGAAACGTTCTTGTAATACATTTTCACAAGAGACGAGTAAAATCTGAAAACAAATCAGCTTCTGACAGCAACGGTTAAGCGCGAAGTACAAAGCAAGTTCTGCTCATCATCACGAATATTAATTTCCCACACTTGCGTAGAGCGACCAATTATGGAGGGGGATCGCAGTTCCCGTAACAAGACCACTTCGAACAGAACGAAGGTGATTGGCATTTATCTCCAACCCCACACCAAACTGTCCCTCAGGTAAACACAGGTTGGCCGCAACGCTACCGAGGGTTTCCGCTAGCGCAACCGAGGCCCCGCCATGCAGCAAGCCAAATGGCTGGTGAGTTCGATGATCGACTGGCATTGTTCCCATCAAGTAATCATCACCAATTTCAGTAAGCTGCATACCCAGGTTTTCACACAACGAATTTCGGTTTTGCTTATTCAACTCAACCAGTTCAATTGAACGCTTCCAAATACTCAACATACACCTCGTGGGAGCACACCACCCGGACTGACAGACGTTATTCTCATGCCTACACCGGGAAGTAAAAATTCAGTTTCAACCACCAATGCATCCGCAGTGCCAAAATGCACATATTCGGCACGCCCTGAACCCAGCAAACAGGAACTGAGCGATCCTACTAGCGGCATGTGGCTTACCAACAACAAATTCCCGGTATACTTTTCATTGAGTTCACTCAATGTGGTAAGCGCATCTGCTTCAGGCACCAGCGAAGGATCACTAATACTGTGTAGATTAAGAATTTGTCCGGCAATATTTGCGCTCTGCTGAGTACGCACATAAGGGCTGGCGATGATGCGGTCAATGTCCCACTTAATCAGCTGCCTTGCAGTAGCGAGAACCTGAGCCTCACCTCTTTCGGTAAGGGTTCTCTGCTCATCGCCAGATGACACAGGCACAGCTTCACCGTGGCGCATAATCACAATACGTCGCGCCATTAATTCACTTTCCAGTTGTTTCACTTCTGGTTTAAATTCAGATTTGACGCGGGCCAATCGGCAAACGGAAAAGGTTTATCATCACTGTTATAGGTCAAAAACTGTAAATTCTGATAGATAAACTGATTCAAAGACGCACTAAATTCCAACAGATTTTGATTGGCCTGACCACTAATCAACGAGAAGAGTATCTGCGCCAACACAACAATGACCACGACCATTCTGGTCAGCTGCAACAGTATCCAAAACAGCAACATAAACAGAATTCGAAGCCACTGGGATTCTGACTTAATGTGAGTTTTTATCGATTCGTTCATAGCTAAACAACTCCTTCAATCATCTATCGTCGGACTGCAAAATAAATTCAACGTCCGTTTTTTGCTCACCAAGCATCAACTGTCTGGTAACTTCCTGGATACTTCGCTTGTTGAAAACAATTTCATACAAACCATCCACCAACGGCATATACACTTCAAGCTCACGAGACTTTTCTCTCACCAGTCGAAGGGTATTAATGCCTTCCGCCACCTGGCCTAACTCCGCTTCGGCCTGATCTATCGATTTACCCTGACCTAACGCATATCCAACCCTATAATTTCGGCTCAACGAGCTAGTACAGGTCACTATCAAGTCACCAACTCCGGATAGCCCAAGAAATGTCAGGGGGTTTGCTCCCATCTTTACTGCAAATCGGCTCATTTCAGCTAATGAACGAGTAATCATCATACTCTTGGTATTCTCACCCATCCCAAGAGAAGCAGCTAACCCTGCAACGATAGCGTAGATATTTTTTAGCGCTCCACCCAGTTCAACACCGTAAATATCATGATTGGAATAGACTCGAAAGTAATCACAGTGGAGAAGCTTCTGCACTTCCTGACACAAGGCATCATCATCACTGGCGATAACCGTAGCAGTGATCGCCTTGGCAACCACTTCTTTTGCCAGATTAGGGCCACTAAGCACCCCGACACGTGCCGTTGGTACTTCTTCAGACAAAATCTGGCTCATCAGGTCAAAGGTACCCGACTCGACGCCTTTAGTGGTACTCACCATCATTTTACCGGCGACTTCGTCCTTCATGTTTCGTACAACTGAACGAAAGGAGCTGCTTGGAATCGACATAAACACCAGTTCAGCCCCACTTACGGCTGAGGAAATATTGGTGTATGCACGAACACCCTCGTGCAGCTTGTAATCTGGTAAATAACGAGTGTTTATATGCTCATCATTGATACTCTGGGCTAATTTTTCATCACGCATCCATTGGCGCACTTCATGGCCGTTGGTCGCGATAATATCGGCTATCGCCGTACCGAAACTACCTCCACCAATCACAGCGATAATTTTTCCTGACATATATCCGCTCTCTGCTCCACACCGTTATAATTTCCTTCAAAGGGTTAGGATACCCTAGACTGGTATCAGCCCCCTGAAAATCTCGTAGGATTGTAACATACAGGGCCAAACAACTAGCCCCCATAAAATGGGCTTACGTGGTTTAACATGAATGTTTGAATTTTGTTACCGACACCTGCCTCTCGTTAATTAAGGGGGTAATTGGTGGTATAGTTGCCGTCGTTAACTTGACTCGCGTGTCTGCAGGTTATATCGACATCTCGATCTCAAAAATTGATACCTACACCCGCAAGATCGGGCCAATCAAATGTTTTATTATTGGTAATTCAGGAAACTAGTATGACTCCCAAGAACGCCTATAGCCGTGAAGAACTGCTCGATTGTGGTGCTGGCAAACTTTTTGGCCCAGGCAATGCACAACTGCCTACAGCAAACATGCTGATGATGGACCGTATCACTCACATTTCAAAAGAGGGTGGCACCTACGGCAAAGGCGAGATTATTGCTGAACTGGATATCACTCCTGATTTATGGTTTTTCGACTGCCACTTCCCTGGAGATCCAGTCATGCCAGGATGTCTGGGACTGGATGCCATGTGGCAGCTGGTCGGATTTTATCTGGGATGGCAAGGCAGCCCTGGGCGTGGACGCGCGCTAGGATGTGGTGAAGTAAAATTCACCGGCCAAATCCTGCCTTCAGCGAAGAAAGTAACGTATAACATAAACCTCAAACGTGTCATTACACGCAAGTTGATTCTCGGTATAGCCGATGGATCAGTCAGCGTTGACGGACGAGAAATCTACACTGCGAAAAACCTCCGTGTCGGTTTATTTTCATCCACTGACAGTTTCTAATTAAAACAAGCAAGGTATGAGCGCTATGAGACGTGTAGTAGTAACCGGAATGGGCATCACCTCTTGCCTGGGAAATGACAAAGCCAGCGTGCTGGAATCTCTACAACAGGGTAAATCCGGAATCACTTTTAATGAATCCTATGTAGAAATGGGATTACGCAGTCATATATCGGGGACTGTTGATCTGGATCTGGCCGATCACATTGATCGCAAACGCTTGCGGTTTATGGGGCAAGCCGCAGGCTACGCTTTTCTGGCAATGGAACAGGCTATTGCTGATGCCGGCCTTAGCGATTCCGACGTATCCAACGTTCGTACAGGACTCATTGCTGGCTCAGGTGGAGCTTCCTCAGAAAATATCGTGGAAGCCGCAGACATAGTGCGTGAAAAAGGTGTAAAGCGGGTCGGACCCTATCGCGTTCCACGCACCATGGGCAGCACAGTATCCGCTTGCCTGGCCACTCCCTTTAAAATCAAGGGTATCAACTACTCAATAACATCTGCTTGTGCGACCAGCGCGCACTGCATTGGTAGCGGTGTTGAACAAATTCAACTTGGCAAACAGGACATTATCTTTGCCGGCGGTGGTGAAGAGGAACATTGGAGTCAAACAGCGTTATTCGACGCCATGGGCGCCCTGTCCACAAAATACAATGACACTCCAACCAAAGCATCTCGTGCATACGACGCTGACCGTGACGGTTTTGTTATCGCCGGCGGTGGTGGCATGGTTGTTCTGGAAGAACTCGAACACGCACTTGCACGTGGAGCCAAAATCTACGCTGAAGTCGTGGGTTATGCCGCCACCTCGGATGGCTATGACATGGTAGCGCCGTCCGGTGAAGGCGCTGAACGCTGCATGCGTATTGCGACATCGACCGTCGATACACCCATTGATTATATCAATGTACACGGCACCAGCACCCCTGTTGGAGATTTGGCAGAACTAAAAGCCATTCGTGCTACTTTTGGGGACAACATCCCGCCGTTGAGCTCAACCAAATCCCTGACGGGGCATTCACTTGGCGCTGCCGGTGTACAGGAAGCTATCTACTCCTTGTTAATGCTGGAAAATGACTTTATTTGTGCTTCTGCGAATATCGATACCCTCGACGAGCAAGCCGCAGGGATGCCGATTGTCCTTGAAAACAAAACCAATGCTGGTCTCACTACAGTGATGTCTAACAGCTTTGGTTTTGGCGGAACCAACGCCTCGTTGGTGCTGAGACGCTATAACGGGTAGAGATGCTCGTTCGTAATAAAACGTACGCAATAAAAAAGGGAGCTTTCGCTCCCTTTTTTATTGCTCAAAATGCCATCTATTAACTAACAACTATTTACTTAAACAGACGCCGTAAAAAGAAACCGAATACTTTTCACGGCGACCCGTTAATTACTCAGCTCTAATAACAATTTGTTCAGGCGTAAAACGTAAGCAGCAGGATCTTTAAGACTGCCACCCTCCGCCAGGTTTGCCTGATCAAACAGAACTGATATTAGATCATTAAAACGATCCATATCACTCTCTTCCGCCAACTTTTGAACCAGTGGATGCTCTGGGTTCATCTCAAAGATTGGTTTGCTATCCGGTACCTGTTGGCCCGCAGACTCAAGCACCCGACGCATTTGAGCGCCCATATCAGCTTCACCTGCTACCAGACACGCGGGGGAATCGGTCAATCTATGCGTAATGCGCACCTGATCAACCTGCTCTTTAAGCACTTCCTGAACTCGTTCTACGAGATCTTTGTATTCTTCCGCAACTTTGTCTTGATCCTTTTTCTCGTCTTCGGAATCCAGATCACCCAGGTTCAATGCACCCTTGGCAACACTAACAAGCTGCTTGCCATCAAACTCCATCAATTGCTGCATCAACCACTCATCAATGCGATCAAACAACACCAGCACTTCGATGCCCTTCTTACGGAAAATCTCAAGATGTGGACTACTCTTCGCCGCAGTGTAGTTATCACCCGCTATGTAGTAGATCTTATCCTGGCCTTCAGCTATACGTTCTACATAGCTTTCCAAAGCAACACTCTGCTCTTCACTATCTTGCTGTGTTGATGCAAAGCGCAGCAGTTTGGCGATTTTTTCCTTGTTTGCGTAATCCTCAGCAGGCCCCTCTTTCAATACCTGGCCAAATTCTTTCCAGAATTTAGCGTAATCTTCAGGCTTTTTGCTGGCCATTTTGGAGAGCATATCGAGCACACGCTTGGTGAGAGCACCGCGCATGGTATCGATGGCGGGATCTTTTTGCAGAATTTCACGCGATATGTTAAGTGACAGGTCATTGGAATCAACCACACCCTTGATAAATCTCAGGTATAGCGGCAAAAACTGCTCCGCTTCATCCATGATGAAAACACGTTGCACATACAGCTTAAGACCACGAGGTACTTCCCGGTTCCACAGATCAAAAGGAGCACGTGAAGGAACGTAGAGCAAGCTGGTGTACTCAAGTTTTCCTTCTACCTTGTTATGACTCCAGCTCAGAGCATCTTCAAAATCATGACTGACGTGCTTATAAAACTCCTGGTACTCCTCATTTTTGAGTTCAGCGCGAGGGCGTGTCCACAAAGCTGTCGCGGAGTTTACCGCTTCTTCCTCGATCTCATCGTCATTGTTAGTGTCAGCATCGCCTTCAGCGGGAAGCTTATCTTTTTGCATAATGACAGGAACAGCAATGTGATCAGAATACTTACTGATAATGCTACGTAAACGGAAACCATCCGCAAATTCGGTGCAATCAGGCTTAAGGTGCAAGGTGATAGAGGTACCACGACTTTCAAGTTCTACCGGCTCAATCGTAAAATCGCCTTCACCTGAAGATTCCCAACAAACTCCTTCAGTTTCACCCGCCCGGCGGGTTTTAACCGTTACTTTGTCCGCAACAATAAAACCGGAATAGAATCCAACACCAAACTGTCCGATCATATTGGCGTCTTTTTTCTGGTCCCCAGTCAGGTTATGCAAGAACTGCGCTGTTCCTGATTTAGCAATCGTTCCCAGATTATCTATCACTTCCTGGCGGCTCATGCCGATACCATTGTCTGTAATAGATAGGGTATTCGCAGCAGAATCAAAATTTACGCGAATGGCCAGCTCAGTGTCTGACTCAAACAATGCACTGTTGGATAAGGCTTCAAAACGGAGTTTATCGACTGCATCGGAAGCGTTAGAGATCAACTCACGCAGGAAAATTTCCTTATTGGAGTAAAGGGAGTGAATCATCAGGTGCAGCAGTTGCTTCACCTCAGTTTGAAAACCCAATGTCTCTTTTTGAGTGTCTGTTGTCATCTGTATCCAACCTAACTTAATTGATGTCGTTGATTAGGAATAAATCAGCTTTATCCCATTGCTTTCAGACACTATAGGTGGGGGTAGTCAAATGAGTTTTCAAGGGATTGCATAGCAGACTGCCGATATATCTCGAATTTATACCGGCTCACTCGACATCATTTCCTTAAGCACTCGAGAATGGAACTCCCGGTTATAAAGAATACCGACAACCAATGCGCTCGCCGCCATGAAAAGCCAGGCTGAAATCACCCATGCCAAAGCCGCTATTGCGAAATAATAGGCTCGAAGCCCATAGTTAAAGTGTGCCGCGGCCATGGAAAGCACTCGAGCGAGTTTTATGGCAAAAGCTTCCATCTCTGCTTCTCCTCCTTTCAATTCATCATCGACCAAGGGCGCACTACCCAACAGGACCGAGGCAAAGTTGTACAACCGTAAACTCCAAGTAAAGGTGAAGAATGCATACACAAAAATCACTATCAGAAATAAGACCTTCACCTCCCACAACTGACGGGAAGTAATCTCTGCAAAGGGTAATTCCGATATCACGAGCATTCCACCGGCCGGGGCACTCATCAGTGTCAATAAGCCAGCAAGAACCAGAATAGAGGTAGATGCAAAAAAAGATACATTACGTTCGAGGTTTGCAATGATGCTGGTATCAGCGATCCGTTGTTCACGCTTAAGTAGACGGCGAACCCAGTCTTCACGATACAGGTGCAACACACTGGCCAGACAAGGATTTCCTTTGGCCAGATAATTCGCCGTCAGGGCATAACCACCCCATGCGAAAAGAAACCAACCAACTGCCAACCAATCTGTGATATTCGCTTGCACAACCTCTCCTTGTTTCTTTGTGAACACCCTTCTTTTGAGCGCGTTATTAATACTCAGTACATTACAGACAAAACAGGTAGCCAATACCAAAAAGCATGAAGAAACGTCCGGTCAGTGGAGGTAATTGGGCGCCTGGTTGCTTTTCTTTCAAGACTCTAAAACCCAGCCATAAGGCAAAAAGCAGTGAGGGCAACAACCAGGTTAAGCGATGAATAAATCCATTATTCCATAGCAACAAACAGACGAAGTAACAGACTAAAAGCATTGCAACATACAATCTACGCGCTGCAACGAACCCCAACCTTACCGTCAAGGTCTTCGATCCTTGCTGGAGATCTTCAGCCTGATCCCGAAGCTCATTACTCAAAAGCAGCAATGAAGAAAGAATAGCTACGGGAAGTGACAGTAGAAGTATAGTTATACTTAGTCCTCCCGACAGTGCGTAGTAGGCCCCACACACCATGAGCACTCCGGTAAACCAAAAAACCAGAAGCACCCCCAAACCACGTCGTTTGTAGTTAACAGGCTCAGCCGTGTAGAAGTAACCACCCAACAATCCAATGATACATAACGCAAACAGCCCCATGTTGGTTAACGCTACCAGCCATAGTCCTATTGCAATCGCAATTAACCCACACACCAGTGCTACTTTAAGATTCCGGTTGATTTTACTGATTACTTTATCACGTTCTGGCCACTGCTCCTGATGCAAAGAGCTCCATAATTTTTTGTCCCCATGGTCATTAAGCAAATTCACTGCAGCCTGAATAAGCACCCCGCCACATATTACCAAACAGACTCGAAGTAAATCCCAAAATCCTTCGTTAGTCGCAGCTACCACTCCAACACCACACGCGATCAATGCCACACTAAATGAAAAGGGCCTAAGGGCCCTGATAAAATTATATTTCTGAGCATCCATCACAAATTATCCATTTCTTCATACTACAAACCATAATACTTAGAATGTATAAAAAAAGGCAGCCATCATAGGCTGCCTTTTCCAAACACTCAGTCAATGCATGCTTTTTACTTCATTGCCCAGCCAGTGATTTCAGCCAAAGCGGTACCAATATCAGCAAGACTTCTTACTGTTTTTACTCCAGCGTCTTCAAGAGCCGCAAATTTTTCATCAGCAGTACCTTTACCGCCAGAGATAATCGCACCGGCGTGCCCCATGCGCTTACCTTTAGGGGCAGTAACGCCCGCAATGTAAGACACGACTGGCTTGGTAACATTTGCTTTGATATAAGCAGCCGCTTCTTCTTCAGCAGTACCACCGATCTCACCAATCATAACGATCGCTTCAGTACCTGGATCATTTTGGAACATTGCCAAAATATCGATAAAGTTCGAGCCAGGGATAGGGTCACCACCTATACCTACACAAGTAGACTGACCAAATCCAGCATCAGTCGTTTGTTTTACTGCTTCATAGGTGAGTGTGCCTGAACGTGAAACGATGCCAACCTTACCAGGAAGGTGAATATGGCCAGGCTGAATACCGATTTTACACTCCCCTGGAGTGATAACTCCCGGGCAGTTAGGACCGATCAAGCGTACGCCTAACTCATCACACTTCACCTTGCACTCAAGCATATCAAGAGTAGGTATGCCTTCCGTGATACAAATGATTAACTTGATGCCGCCATTGGCAGCTTCAAGAATTGAATCTTTACAGAAAGGTGCGGGTACGTAGATGACTGAAGCATCAGCCCCTGTAGTAGATACAGCTTCAGCAACAGTGTTAAAAACTGGCAAGCCCAGATGCACCTGGCCACCTTTACCAGGAGTTACACCACCCACCATTTTGGTACCATACTCAATAGCTTGTTCGGAATGGAAAGTACCTTGAGAACCGGTGAAACCCTGACAGATCACCTTGGTATCTTTGTTAATTAATACGCTCATAATTAATTGCCCTCCGCAGCTTTTACTACTTGCTGAGCCGCATCGGTCAAGCTAGTCGCCGCGATGATGTCCAGACCACTATCAGCCAACACTTTCGATCCCAATTCTGCATTGTTACCTTCAAGGCGAACAACCACAGGTACCTTAACGCCAACTTCTTTAACAGCGCCGATGATACCTTCTGCAATAAGATCACAACGAACGATGCCACCAAAAATGTTGACTAAAACAGCTTTCACATTGTCATCAGACAAAATGATTTTAAATGCTTCTGTTACGCGCTCTTTAGTCGCGCCACCGCCAACATCGAGGAAATTAGCTGGGAAACCGCCGTGCAATGCAACGATATCCATAGTACCCATGGCTAAACCGGCACCATTTACCATACAGCCGATGGTGCCATCAAGAGCAACGTAGTTAAGTTCCCACTGCGCGGCATGTGCTTCACGCTCATCTTCCTGAGAAGGATCGTTCATCTCGCGAACCTGAGACTGGCGATACAACGCATTTCCATCGACACCCAGTTTAGCGTCGAGACAATGCAAATTGCCTTCGTCAGTTATGACCAGAGGGTTAATTTCGATCAGAGCAAGGTCCTTTTCCTGAAATAGCTTGGCTAGACCCATAAAAATATTCGTGAACTGTTTTACCTGAGTAGGGTTAAGACCCAGCTTAAAGCCAAGTTCACGCCCCTGGTACGGCTGAGCCCCGACTAAAGGATCAACCTCGGCTTTCAGAATTTTTTCTGGCGTTTCTTCAGCTACTTTTTCAATTTCAACGCCGCCTTCAGTAGACGCCATGAACACAATACGTCGAGTGGCACGGTCAACCACCGCACCCAGATACAGCTCTTCGGCGATTTCTGTGCAGGTTTCTACTAAAATTTTGCTGACTGGCTGGCCATTTTCGTCAGTCTGGTAAGTCACCAGATTTTTGCCTAACCAGTTCTGTGCAAATTCACGAATTTCGTCTTTGCTAGAAACCAGTTTTACACCACCGGCTTTACCTCGTCCGCCGGCATGTACCTGCGCTTTAACAACCCACTTATCACCACCAATACGATCGGCAGCCTGAGCGGCTTCCTCTGGCGTGTCGCAGGCATAGCCCTTGGATACCGGTAATCCATATTCGGCAAATAACTGTTTGCCCTGATATTCATGAAGGTTCATGCTAGTTTTACCGTTACAATGTGCACATAATTCGTGCAATTTACCTTAACAACAGCCCAGAAAATGCTGAGCTATTATCCCTATAGCAGAGCGTACTCCGCTTCAATGATCAGTAACCTGAGCTACCAAAACTTCAGAAAAAGATGAACTCTTTTCCCACCGTAATTACTTACGCTTTTTACGGTTAGCAATATGAATGGCGTGGCCATCTACGGCTAATGCTGCTTCATGGAAAGCCTCTGAAACTGTTGGATGTGCAAACACTGTTAGCGCTATATCTTCAGCACTGGCTCCGAACTCCATTGCAATGGCAGCCTGTTGTACGAGCTCAGCCGCACTTGGCCCCAGGACATGAACACCCAATATGCGATCAGTCGCCTCATCTGCAATAACTTTAACCATACCCGCAGTATCATCTGAAGCCATAGCACGACCACTGGCAGCAAATGGGAATACACCTACTTTATAAGTTTCACCGCTTGCCTTAATCTCTTCTTCCGTTTTACCTACCCATGCCAGTTCCGGATGGGTGTAAATAACAGAAGGTATCAAGTCGTAATTCATCTGGGCGGTTTTGTCTGCAATAAGCTCAGCGACCATAACGCCTTCTTCTGAAGCTTTATGTGCCAACATAGGGCCTCTCACAACGTCACCGATGGCATAGACGCCTGGCACACCCGTGCGGCACTGGTCATCAACAAACACAAAGCCACGCTCATCCATATTAACACCACAGTCTGGTGCTAACGCACCTTCGGTGAACGGACGGCGTCCTACAGCAACGATCAACTTGTCAAAAGTTTCCTGCTGTTCTTCACCCTTTTGATCCAGGTAGGTAACGGTAACTTCTTCACCCTTGATTTCAGAACCGGTAACCCGAGCACTAAGACGAATATCAAGACCCTGTTTGCTATAAACCTTCAGTGCGTCTTTGGCAACCTGCTGATCAGCCATAGCCAGGAAAGCTTCCTGCGCTTCCAGAACGATGACTTCAGAGCCTAATCGCCCCCAAACACTTCCCAATTCCAACCCGATTACACCTGCGCCAATCACGCCAAGTCGTTTAGGGACAGAGTCAAATTCCAATGCACCAGTAGAATCGACAATAATGTCGCCGGTTTTAGGTGCCGGGGGGATATCAATCGGTGCAGAGCCAGTCGCAATTATGATGTTACTGGCTTCAAGGATTTCCGTGTTGCCATCCTTATCGGTTACTTCAACTTGTTTGGCAGCAAGCACCTTTCCCGTACCGCTGATGGTAGTGACACCATTAGCTTTAAAGAGGCCACTTACACCCGTCGTCAGGTTATTAACGATGGTGTCCTTACGCTTGATCATTGTAGGAACATCGATTTCAACCTTACCTAGCGTAATACCGTGCTGTGCCATTTTGTTACTGTTTTCATAGAACTTCCAGGTGCTATCGAGTAGCGCCTTGGATGGAATACAACCAACATTAAGACAGGTACCACCCAATGCAGGCTTGCCATCAGCTTTAGTCCACCGCTCAACACAGGCTGTATTTAAGCCCAACTGGGCTGCACGAATTGCCGCCACATAACCACCTGGACCGGCTCCAATAATTACCACATCAAATTGTTTTGCCATTGTAAATTCCTACTAAATCTGTGTGAAAAACTGCTAAATCGATTCGTACTTGCAACAAGTTAAATTTCCAACAGGAATCTTGCTGGATCTTCAAGCAGCTCTTTTATAGCAACAAGGAATGTCACCGCCTCTTTACCATCCAATAAGCGATGATCATAAGATAACGCTAAATACATCATCGGAAGAATTTCAACCTTACCGTTAACAGCCATCGGGCGTTCCTGGATTTTATGCATGCCCAGAATCGCAGATTGCGGCATATTAAGAATGGGAGTAGAAATCAGAGACCCAAACACACCGCCATTAGAAATGGTGAATGTTCCACCCGTCATATCTTCAATACTTAACTTTCCATCGCGAGCCTTGGCACCGTACTCACGAATACTCGATTCGATGGTAGCCAGCCCCATATTGTCAACATCACGCAAGACCGGAACGACTAGACCTCGGTCAGAGGAGACCGCAACACCAACATCCTGATAGCCGTGATACACCACATCATTTCCATCGATTGAGGCATTCACTACGGGGTGACGTTTTAAAGCCTCTACACAGGCCTTAACAAAAAAGCCCATAAAGCCCATTCGAACGCCATGCTTTTTCTCAAACAGATCCTTGTACTGGTTGCGGAGATCCATAATAGGTTGCATATTGACTTCATTAAAGGTGGTCAACATTGCAGTCATCTGCTGAGCTTCAACCAAACGCTCGGCAACACGCTTACGGAGACGAGTCATAGGAACTCGTTTCTCTACTCGATCCCCCGTAAATACTGGAACAGCTGCATCTACCGCTGGCTTTGCTGCAGGAGCGGGTTGTTGTGCCGCCTGCTCCGCTGCCTTAAGAGCATCTTCTTTAGTGACCCGTCCGCCTTTCCCGGTTCCGGGAATATCATTAGGATTTAACCCTTTCTCGTCTGCGATCTTACGTGCAGCAGGGCTAAGCGTAGCATCGGCAACCGCAGTAGCAACCGATTCAACCGCTGGGGCTGGAGCAACTGCTGGCGTTGAAGCTGCTGTAGCCGGGCTAGCACTTGCTGCAGCGCCAGCTTCAAAAATTGCTATGACCTCTTCACTGAGGACAGTATCGCCTTCACCCTTAACAATCTCCTTGATCACACCATCACTCGGCGCGAGCACCTCCAAAACGACCTTATCAGTCTCGATATCGACCAACAAGTCATCTCTGGATACCGCCTCGCCGAGCTGCTTGTGCCATGTGGCAATCGTTCCATCAGCAACCGACTCTGGAAAACTGGGGGCTTTAATTTCAGTGCTCATCTGTATGTGTTCCTTTAAAACCGCATCTATTCAAGGGGCAACGTCGTTAATTATAAGTTAAAGGCGTCTTCAACCAACTTCTGCTGCTGTTCAACGTGCGTGGACATATATCCACAAGCCGGCGCAGCAGAGGCCTCACGCCCCGCATAATTGAGATAAAGATTTTTATCTGAGTCGTATTCTGCAATAACCCTGCGCATATGATGCTGACTTGAATACCAAGCACCCTGATTCATAGGTTCTTCCTGACACCAAACAACATTTTCCAGATTTTCAAACGGACTAAATGCAGCCAGTAAATCTTCATGTGGGAATGGATATAGCTGTTCGATACGGACGATCGCCGTATCCTCAATTTCACCTGTGCTACGCTTTTCCAGAAGATCATAATAGACTTTCCCGCTACACATGATAATTCTACGAAGCTTGCCAGGATCTACGGAATCATCCGGTATAACGGTTTGAAAGCGCCCTTCGGCCAGCTCTTCAAGCGTTGATATCGCCATTTTATGACGCAAAAGGCTTTTCGGTGTCATCACAATCAAAGGCTTACGCAAAGGCCTCAGTTGCTGTCGACGCAACATGTGATATACCTGTGCCGGCGTACTGGGAACGCACACCTGGATATTATGCTCAGCACACAATTGTAAGTAGCGCTCTAAACGAGCTGATGAATGTTCAGGTCCCTGACCTTCATAACCATGAGGTAACAACATGGTTAAACCACAAAGCCGTCCCCACTTGTGCTCACCGCTGGTTATAAACTGATCAATAACCACCTGTGCACCATTGGCAAAATCACCAAACTGCGCTTCCCAGATGACTAAAGAGCTGGGGGTAGTCGTTGAATAACCATATTCAAAAGCCAATACCGCTTCTTCGGAAAGGAACGAATCATATATATCAATTTTGGGTTGATCTTCTGACAGGTTGGCAAGAGGCATGTACGCTACGCCATCTTTTTGATTATGCAAAACTGCATGTCGGTGAGAGAAGGTACCACGACCGACATCCTGCCCCGTCATACGCACTTGATGACCTTCATCCAGTAATGTTGCGTATGCCATTGTTTCAGCAAAACCCCAGTTAATAGAGAGTGCTCCAGCAGCCATTTTACGGCGATCTTCAATTATCTTCCCTACCTGGCGCTGCAATACCAACCCTTCAGGCATTTCATTCAACTGATGAGCAAGTTCCTGTAAGCGCATCAAATCAAAGCGGGTATCACAATCAGCTGTCCACTCATGGCCCAGATAAGGAGTCCAATCAACGTAGAGTTCAACGTTAGGCTGTTGTACCAGGCTCTTAACAACATGCTGACCATCGTCCAATGCGTTACGATACTCATTCGCCATACTGAGATCATCCGCTGCAGTAATGACATTTTCAGCGATGAGTTGATCAACGTAAAGGGTACGTGTGCTCTTCTGAGCCTTGATTTTATCGTACATCAAAGGCTGAGTTCCTGAAGGCTCATCAGCCTCGTTGTGACCTCGACGGCGATAACACACCATATCAATCACAACATCCTTGTTAAACTCCATACGATAGTCGACAGCCATCTTTGCCGCAAAAAAAACGGCTTCAGGATCATCACCATTGACATGGATAATGGGTGCAGCAACAATCTTGGCGACATCCGTACAATACTCTGTCGACCGAGTATCCTCAGGTTTACTGGTAGTAAAGCCTACCTGATTATTAATAATGACGTGTATTGTGCCGCCGGTTTTGTAGGCTCGAGTCTGGGACATCTGTAATGTCTCCATAACAACACCTTGACCAGCAAATGCACAGTCACCATGAATGGCAATAGCTACAACCTGAACCCGATCATCATCCCCACGTCGATCCTGCCTGGCTCGAACAGAACCGGCAACTACAGGCGAAACGATTTCAAGGTGAGAAGGGTTAAAAGACAAGGCAAGGTGAAGCTCCCCTCCCGGGGTCATCAAATTTGAGGAGAAACCTTGATGATATTTCACATCACCAGAGCCCATTTCGTGTAGCCTCTTGCCTTCAAACTCATCAAACAAGTTTGCTGGATTTTTCCCGAACGTATTAACCAATACATTTAGGCGGCCCCTGTGAGCCATACCAATACAGATTTCCTTGGCACCATAAGAACCTGAGCGCTGAATGACCTCGTCCAGCATCGGAATCAAACTCTCACCGCCTTCAAGCCCAAAACGTTTGGTACCTGGAAATTTGGTACCCAGATATTTCTCAAGGCCTTCGGCAGCAGTCAAACGCTCTAACAGATGCGTTTTAGATTCTTGGGAAATTTCCGGACAACCCCGAACGGATTCCATTCGATTTTCAAACCAGCGGCGCTCATCGGTATTAACAATGTGCATAAATTCAGCACCAATGCTTCCACAATAAGTACTACGCAGCAGATCGAAAATTTCGCCAAGAGTCGACTCGTCCTGGCCTATAAATAATGAGCCAGTTTGAAATGGGGTATCAAGATCAGCGACTGAAAGACCATGAAATTCCAAATCCAGATCTTGTACTGAAGGCCTCGGAGTCAAAGCAAGTGGGTCCAGATTAGCGTTCTGATGCCCTCTAACACGATAAGCATTAATTAGCCGAAGTACTAATACCTGTTTCTTATCATGATCAGAGGAAACCACAGCTGGATTGACTTGCTGTGTACGATTTCGTGCAAGGTAGAGAAAGTGTTCCTGAATAGTAGAGTGAGGCACATCCCTTGCGGTTATACCCTCTACCTGAGGCAACTTATCAAAGTAATCACGCCATTCTTCGGATACATCATTAGGATCCCGAATATAACGTTCATAATGCTCTTCTACGTATGCAGCATTGCCGCCAGATATATGGGACGTATCCCACATTCGCTGCATCACACCTTCTTGCATCACCATGTTACCCCATACTCTATGGGACGCTCTCATTTGGATCCATCCAATGGACTACCAGTGACCCAGGTCACTACCCAAAGAACGACGATCAAATCGAGCATTCCCTATTGGTTGTTGTATATTACTATGCGGCCTTTTGAGCCGGGTCAATTTCAAAACTACCGGATAGTAAGTCCGGTAGTTTTGTTTTCACAATTACTCACTTACAGTTATGTACCACTACTCAACAACATATTACGTATATGACCAATTGCTCGCGTTGGGTTTAGACCTTTCGGACAAACGCTGACGCAGTTCATAATGCCACGGCAACGGAACACACTAAACGGATCATCAAGGTCTGAAAGGCGTTCTTCCGTATAAGTATCACGACTGTCCACTAAAAACCGGTAGGCTTGCAGAAGACCTGATGGACCAACAAATTTGTCTGGATTCCACCAAAATGAAGGACAGGCTGTCGAACAACAAGCACACAAAATGCATTCATAAAGCCCGTCAAGCTTTTCCCGGTCTGCAGGGGATTGCAAACGCTCAATAGCTGGTGGTGGTGTATCGTTCTGCAGATACGGTTTAATTTTCTCATACTGCTTGTAGAACTGCGCCATATCGACGACAAGATCACGTACAACAGGCAATCCCGGTAACGGACGAAGTACCAGCTTATCGTTTGTAACAACAGCAGACAGTGGGGTAATGCAGGCCAATCCGTTGGTGCCATTCATATTCAAACCGTCTGAACCACAGACGCCTTCACGGCAAGAGCGGCGATACGCCAACGTTGCATCCTGTTCCTTAACCAACCCCAACACATCGAGAACCATCAGGTCTTTACCTGCGGGAATTTCAACTTGTATATCCTGCATATAAGGAACGCTGTCCACATCAGGATTATAACGATAGATACTAACTAACATAACAAACTCCCTGAATTAGTAAGTCCGAACCTTCGGAGGAAATGCTTCCACGGTCTTAGGCGCAAAGTTCACATCACGCTTGCCGACACGCTTTTCGGTTGGGAAATACAGGGAGTGCTTCAGCCAGTTTTCGTCATCACGCTCGGTGAAATCATTCCGGGCATGAGCTCCACGACTCTCTTTACGCTCTTCAGCCGAAACGGCAGTCGCATAAGCCACTTCATAAAGGTTCTGCAACTCCAACGCTTCAATACGGGCTGTATTAAAGGCGTTGCTCTTATCTTCCAAGTGTAGGGTTTCCATTCGCTTTCCTAACTCGTCAAGCAAACCCAATCCTTTCTGCATGCTCTCGCCTTCTCGGAAAACGCCGAAATATAGTTGCATTGTTTTTTGCAACTCGGCACGTACATCCGCAACCTTATCACCGCTGCTGCTGCCATTTAGACGATCAAGTCGAGACATTGCCTCATCTATATCCGTCTCACTTGCATCCAGGGTATCTATACCCTCTTTCATCTGTTTCTCTATCTCGATACCAGCTGCGCGGCCAAACACCACCAAATCAAGCAAAGAGTTTCCGCCCAGACGGTTAGCGCCATGCACCGACACACAAGCCGCTTCACCACAGGCAAACAAGCCCTGTACCGCCTGATCATTGCCATTACCGTCAGGGAAAAGAGCCTGCCCACTGATATTGGTTGGCAAACCGCCCATCATATAGTGGCACGTTGGCACTACAGGTATGGGGACTTTAGCAGGATCAGCATGCGCGAAGGTCTTGGACAGCTCACAAACACCTGGCAGGCGAAGGTTAAGAGTTTCTTCACCAAGATGATCAAGTTTCAACATCACGTGATCTTTATCCGGACCACAACCACGGCCTTCAAGAATCTCAATAACCATTGAACGAGCCACTACATCACGGCCGGCCAGATCTTTCGCATTTGGAGCGTAACGCTCCATGAAACGTTCACCCTCGCTATTGACCAAATAACCACCCTCGCCTCGGCAACCCTCAGTGACCAAAACTCCAGCACCTGCGATACCGGTTGGGTGAAACTGCCACATTTCCATATCCTGAACGGGGAAACCGGCACGAAGCGCCATACCAACACCATCTCCGGTATTGATAAGGGCATTAGTTGTAGATTGGTAAATACGACCGGCCCCGCCAGTCGCCAATACCGTCGCCTTGGCTTTCACATAAACGGTTTCGCCGGTTTCAATGCAAATAGCAATGACACCAACCACGGAACCTTGCTGATTTTTAACCAGATCAACGGCGTACCACTCATTAAAGAATGTAGTACCGCCCTTAAGGTTAGCTTGATAAAGCGTGTGCAATAAAGCATGACCTGTACGGTCAGCTGCAGCGCAGGTTCGAGAGGCTTGTCCACCTTTCCCAAAATCCTTGGACTGCCCACCAAATGGCCGCTGATAGATGCGCCCTTGTTCGGTACGTGAAAAAGGCATCCCCATGTGCTCTAGTTCAAAAACAGCTTTAGGGCCAATACTGCACATGTATTCGATAGCGTCCTGGTCACCGATATAATCGGAGCCTTTGACCGTGTCATACATATGCCAGCGCCAATCATCATTTGGATCATCACTGGCAATTGCACAGGTAATGCCACCCTGGGCCGAAACAGTATGTGATCGCGTTGGGAACACTTTGGTAATACACACGGTATTGAGGCCAGACTCAGTCAGTTGCAGAGCAGAACGCATTCCTGCGCCACCGCCGCCCACAACCAGGGCATCAAAGGAAATAGTACGAATCTTCGACATAACTTATAGACCCCACAAAATCTGAATACCCCAAACCATGTAGGTAAACATGGTGACACCACAGAGCGCTTGAAAAATAAACCGAATCACCATAGCACTCTTACCAAACGCCATTTCGGTCAAATAATCAGTAGATATTGTCCACATACCAACCCAGGCATGCGCACCCAGTGAGAACAATGCCAAAAGGCTAAAAATCCGCATCCAGGTCTGGGAGTGCAACTCACTCCATTGGGTGTAAGTTATATCAGAGCAGAAAAACAGATACCCCAACATGAACAAAAAGTAAGACGCAAGAACAATGGCTGTTACTCGTTGAACCATCCAGTCGTACAAACCACTTCGGGAAAGGTTAGTTACATTAGTTACCATATTACGATCCCCGCAATAATAATAAGGATAGCGGAGACAACGATAGTAATCTTTGCTCCTAAAATACCGCTTTCTTTCTCCTCACCAATACCAATATCCATGAGTAGATGCTTGATTCCAGCGACGAGATGATACAACAGGGCCGACACGATACCCCAGACGATCAGCTTCGCAAAAAAGCCCTGCATCAGTTGTTTCAGGCTATTGAAACCGGACTCTGATTCGAGAGAAAGGTCCAACCCATACAAAAGAAAGGCTATGGCGACAAACAAGATAACGCCGGAAATGCGGTGGATAATCGAGGTATATGCGGGTAGCGGAAGTTTTATAGTTCTAAAATCAAGATTGACAGGACGTTTGCTATTCACGGCTCTTCACACTCTTTGGCTCCTTAACTGGAGCAGTTTTATAAGGACGTGTACAAAGCCAGGACTCTGTAAAACAGATTTTATCAGCCAAATTCAAGCTGAACCCCCCCCCTAACTTCGCGGGTAAAGTATAATGGCATAAAGTAACAAACACAAACATGTAGCAAAGCTACGAACCCCTTCCCATACCCTGTGCTGCTAGGCTTTGAGGTTCCTATTTTGTTAATCCTTAGACTATTAACAAGTAGCTATTGGTCGAATGCCTGACTGTTACCAAAAGTGATATCAAGTGTCACCCCGTAATTGACAAACAAATAATTCACTTTATATTTGTCGATCTATTTCAACGACTGAATGCACTGCATCGTTATAATAATAAAAGTAAACGACTGAAAGCTGCGATCACTCGATAACAAGTACGCACAATAAATTGCTATAGTATAGGAGCCCTTAATATGGCTGATAAGAAAGCACAACTAATCGTCGAAGGACACGGCACTATTGACCTGCCGGTATACTCTGGAACAGTCGGCCCAGACGTTGTCGACGTAAGAGGGCTAACCCCGGAGGGCTTATTTACTTATGACCCAGGGTTCGTTTCGACCGCCGCCTGCGAGTCAAAGATCACCTACATTGATGGTGACAAGGGAATTTTACTGCACCGCGGCTATCCAATCGATCAGCTGGCAAATCAATCTGATTACCTTGAGACCTGCTTTCTTCTACTATACGGTGAGCTTCCAGATAAAAAAGAGAAAGAAAAATTCTCCAACACCATCCGCAACCACACCATGCTGCATGAACAATTAAGCCACTTCTTCAACGGCTTCCGACGTGATGCGCACCCTATGGCAGTAATGTGCGGAGTTGTAGGAGCCCTCTCAGCGTTCTATCACGACTCTTTGGATATCGGCAACGAACGTCACCGTGAAGTAGCTGCATACCGCTTAATTGCCAAAATGCCTACAATAGCTGCCATGGTTTATAAATATTCCATCGGCCAGCCATTCATGGCGCCTCGCAATGAACTCTCCTACGCCGGCAACTTTTTGCAGATGATGTTTGCCACCCCGTGCGAAGAGTATCAAGTTAATCCAATACTCGAAAAAGCCATGGACCGCATCTTTTTATTGCACGCTGATCATGAGCAAAACGCCTCAACCTCCACCGTACGTCTGGCCGGTTCCTCTGGAGCCAACCCATTTGCCTGCCTGGCAGCTGGCATCGCCGCACTTTGGGGCCCCGCCCATGGCGGAGCCAATGAAGCCGTGTTAAACATGCTGGAAGAAATTGGCGATGAAGATAAGATTGATGAGTTCGTAGCTCGCGCCAAAGACAAGGATGACCCATTCCGCCTAATGGGCTTTGGGCATCGCGTCTACAAGAACTTTGACCCTCGAGCTAAAGTCATGAAGCAAACCTGTGACGAAGTACTGGGCGAATTAGGTGTTGACGATCCTCTGCTACGTATTGCAACCCGCCTCGAGCAGATTGCCCTGGAAGACCCGTACTTTGTAGAGCGCAAACTATATCCTAATGTTGACTTCTACTCCGGTATCATTCTAAAAGCGATCGGTATCCCTACCGAAATGTTCACTGTAATTTTTGCTACTGGACGCACTCCAGGATGGATCGCCCACTGGCATGAAATGATCAGCGGACCCTATCGTATCGGACGTCCACGTCAGCTGTATACAGGGCATACTCAACGCGATTATGTCCCGTTAGACAAGCGCTAAACACTCAAGACATTAACAAACAACCCGACTTAGTCGGGTTGTTTGTTTCAATCCGTGTGAGTTTCACACTCCAACTGACTGATGATCCGAATCGCCTCTTCTTTTGATGCGCCACAAATAGCCTCTTCAGCTTGAAACGCCTTACAAACCTCTGGCCTATCCTCACAGCCAAACAACCTGCACCGGCTTTCTGCATCCAAATGTAAGCATCGCTCTCCAGCCACTTTACCATTTGGCATGCCAGGTATACTTGAACTAATGGACGGTGCAATACAGCATGCGCCGCAACCGCTCCGACATGTAAACGCCACCCACCCTCTCCTTCTCATTAAAATCACAATCAAACCGGCTTGCCGTAATCAAACAACATTGTGTCACCGGCAACGTTTATATAACCTAAAATAATAGCCACAGCCCAACTTAACATTGACCAATTGTGCAACAAACATCTTCACCAGATCAGCCTCACATACTCGTAGCCTGCCATGACTGCGACCTGTTATTGGAGTTCAAACGTGCAAAACCCAAGCACGCAGTACACTGTCCACGCTGTAATTTCCTTCTTCATGAACACAAACCAAACAGCATTAACAACACTCTGGCCCTGGCAATTACAGGACTCATACTTTTCCTACCCGCCACGCTACTTCCCATCATGAGCATGTCCCTATTTGACACATTGACACATGACACAGTTCTTAGAGGAGTGGAACGGTTATACGAAACTGGTCACATTGGGGTAAGCATTCTAATAATGTTATGTAGCATAGTATTTCCTCTACTACGTCTGCTGCTAGCGATACTGATCATAATCCCCATTAAACTACATCGAGCCAGATCAGCTCACATAGCGATGTTTAAAATCTTCCAGCACCTGAGCAGCTGGACCATGCTTGAGGTTTACATGGTCGGGATTTTGGTCGCAATCATAAAGATGGCCGATATTGCCTCCGTAGAACCAGGGGTGGGAATGTTCTGCTTTATTGGCCTTATGTTCAGCAGTATTGGCCTGAGCCTTGTTCTTGATAAGCATCAAATATGGGAACAACTGGAAGCACAAGCTCATGGCTAATCATCACTCAGCACTAGCCGCAGGCTATATACTTTGCAATACGTGTCACCTGCTATGTCGTAAATCTGCCATTAATTCTGAGCATCCCGAACGATGCCCAAGATGTTACAGCATCGTCCACAGCAGAAAACCCCGGAGCCTTGCCAGAACCTGGGCACTCACTCTCTCCGCAATGATTTTATACATACCTGCCAATCTGTATCCCATAATGACGGTTACTTATCTAGGGAGAAGCGAAGCAGACACAATAATGAGTGGCGTTATTTCCTTAGCCAAGTCCGGCATGCTCCCTATTGCACTGGTAGTTTTTATCGCCAGCATTGCCGTCCCCTTACTGAAGTTAGTCGGCATCTGCGTATTATTGATATCAATACAACTAAAACTGCCCATGAGCAAAACCCAGCGTACCCTGATGTATCGCATAATCGAAGTGATAGGGCGCTGGTCTATGCTGGATCTTTTTGTAATAGCAATTCTGGTAGCCCTGGTAAATTTCGGCAATCTATCCGAAATAGAAACAGGTAGTGCAGCAACTGCCTTCGGCGCAGTCGTTGTCCTTACAATACTTGCAGCACAAAGTTTTGATCCAAGACTTATCTGGGATCAAAGTAAAAATTCGTGACGAACCAATTCACCGCAAAACAGCTCCCCCCAAAATAAGACCAGTAAGGAAGCGTAAATGCAGGATGATAAAAGCAAACTCCCCAGAGACACTCTCATCGAGCGGCGTAAAGGAATTTCGATTATCTGGCTGGTCCCCCTAATTGCCGCCTTAATTGGAGCCTGGCTGCTTTATAAAGGAATCAAAGAAGCTCCCACGAACATCGTTATTCAGTTTGAATCCGCAGCTGGGATTAGTGAGGATAAAACGCAGGTTATCCTGCAGGGCGTCAACATTGGAAAGGTGACCGCCTTACACATTAATGAAACCGCAAAGGCGGTAGATGTTCATATTGCAATAAAACCTGAAGCCGCCAAATTTCTAACCACCGACGCAAAGTTCTGGCTCGTAAAGCCAGAAGTATCCATGGCCGGAATCCGGGGACTGGATACGATTTTTTCAGGAAACTACATCGCATTCACTCCCGGCACAGGAAAAACTATCCAGCACAAATTCAAGGCTCTCGGCTACCCCCCCATACTCAGCAAAGAGAAAAAAGGTCGACATGTAACCCTATCCAGCAAAAGTCTGGACTCCATCGATACTGGCAGCCCGATCTACTACAAGAAGATAAAAGTTGGCCAAATAGTCAATTATAAACTGGTCGACGATGGATCCAACGTCGAAATACGCGCTTTTATTGAGCCTCAATATTCCCACCTGCTGAAGAAAGAAAGTCGCTTCTGGAATACTAGCGGTATTCGGATATCCGGAGACCTTTCCGGCTTCGAAGTAAACGTTGGATCATTACTGTCAATTATTGATGGAGGTATCGCGTTTTATACTCCCGAATCCATCACCTCCCCTAAAGAATCGGAAAACTGGGATGCCTATGAACTCTTCCCGAATTTTGATAAAGCTGAGATAGGGGTCAATATTCTCCTTGGTTTTTCTTCGGGACATGACATCGTCGAGAACCAAACCAAGGTTATCTATGATGGATTTACCGTTGGGGTTGTTAGAGACATAAAGGCCATGCAAGACCTTAAAGGCGTCTGGGCAACCGTAGCAATAGAACCAAACGCCGATATTGCGCTGGTAGAAGGAACTCGCTTCTGGATCGTTAAACCTCAAATAGAACTTGGAGGCATCAGCGGTATCGATGCTTTTTTCAAGGGGAACTACATCGAAATGGATGTGGGCGGCGTCACCAATCGTGCGGAACTTGAAAGGAAAAAACCTGCCAGGGAATTCATGGTACTCCCTGATCGCCCGGCCAAAAGCCTTAACGATAAAGGGCTCACTCTTTTTCTAAATGCGGAGCGTCTTGGATCAATAACGAAAGGTAGTGCTGTCACTTACCGACAATTACCTGTAGGAACCGTTGAAGAATACAAACTCTCAAAAGACAACAAAACGACAGAAATAAATATTCATATCAAAGAGGCCTATCAACACCTGGTAAGAACCAACAGTAAATTTTGGAATTCCAGTGGACTGTCAATTTCAGGAGGCTTATCCGGCCTGAAAATACACACAGAATCGTTATCAGCTCTAATTTCCGGCGGGCTTGCTTTCGATACCCCCGCAAGCAGCCAGGCCCGCCAAGTAAAAGATGGTGATCGATTTACTCTCTATGACAGCGAAGAACAAACTCATGATAGAGGTCCAGCCATCACCATTCACCTTAATAACGGAAACGGATTAAAGGTCGGTACGGAAATCAAATACCACGGAGTTCAAATAGGCAAGGTCATTCGCATTGAACTCGACACCGACTTACAGGGTGTTGTTGTCCATGCCCAATTAGCAACTTTCGCAAAGTCGCTCGCCAGAGAGACCACCCGTTTTTGGGTCGTAAAACCCGAAATTGGACTTGCCAAAACCGAAAATCTTGGTACGTTAATCAGCGGTTTCTACATCCAGGCACTACCCGCCAAAGAACCAGGGAAAATTGCAACCGAATTTATTGGACTTAATAAACCGCCCACCTCAAAACCCGTAAAAAGTGGTCTGAATCTCACCCTAAGCTCAGGAAACAAGGGTTCTACCAAGGTCGGGACTCCCGTATATTATCGAGAAATTCCCGTTGGGAAAGTGACCGGATATGAGCTTTCAAAATTATCTAACAGCGTAAATATATTTATCAATATTGAGTCACGATACAGCGCACTGGTACGCCAGAATAGCCGCTTCTGGAATGCCAGCGGTATCAACATCGATGTTGGCCTGTTTTCCGGGGCCAAAATCAGAACCGAATCTATGGAAGCCATACTCTCTGGAGGCTTGGCCTTCGCCACACCTGACAACGCCAATATGGGTGACACCGTACAGGAAAACGATTCTTTTAAACTTTACCCCGAGGTCAATCCAAAATGGCTTGAATGGACTCCGGAAATACCACTTCAGGGTAACTAATCAATTAATCCAGCCACATAATAAATATGCCTTAACCAAACTCAACTGATTCAACACAACCTATGCAACATAGTTTTACTAAATGGTTATTACTGGCATTAGTGTTATCTTATTCGCCTGCGTATGCGTTCTTTCCTATCGATGTTGAAGAACAACTCAATGAGCTCGATATCACTTACGAAACCCAATCTGTCACAACTGTAGCTAATCTGTACGTATCGAATAACACTCAAAAAATTGTCTTTTGTCGAACCGTTTTTCACAATGGCCCTGAAACACCAAAAATATGGCGCGGTGAAATATTGCCAAAACAGATCTTCATGTTCTCTGCTTCATTTAAACGGGATATTATCCGGGTAAAAATTGATCTTACGTGCTCTGATGAAGCAATGCTCAGAAACAAATCTGCCAAAATCAAAAAAAGATCCGAATAACGAGTAATAATTTTTTCAAGAATTCAGAGCAACAGATGAATACCCGTCAATATACTCTACCGGCATTCTCCGAGGTTTTCCGCTACTGAGTTGCACACAAATAAATCGCGTTTTTGCCCTCATTAAAGTCAACCCATCGCTTACCCGTTGTAGTTGAAACACACGCTCCAATGATAATTTTCGATCACATATTTTAATCCAGGTAGCTATCTGCAGTTTCTCGCCTAAATAGGCTGGCGCAAGATAATCTATTTCGTGACGATGAACTACCATGCCTCGATCAAGCTCTCTATAAATGTCCAGAGTCAAACCCAAAGCTTCCGAATGAGTCCATGCCACCACCTCGAGCCATTTTACATATTCACAATTATTAACATGTCCATAATGATCAATGTGATCATTGGTAACTTCAATATTCACGATATGCGGAGCCGCAAAATCCCAGAGTAACGATGTCTGATTCACAAATATTAGACCTCAAAAAATATAAGATAAAAACCGAATGAAACGATACGACTCTGCCAATTCATCAAAACAATCTAATGCGTTATAAAAAGCACATACCATAAATATCAAACGTCACGCGCCTCAAAAAAATAACCATAAACATGAAGACTTTTCATATTCAGCTTTTTAAGAATACATGACTCTTTAAAACATTCTTCACTTTCTATATGGGCTACACTCACGCATCTACCAAAGATTAACACTTACATTACCATGCCACCAACCAACCCTTTCTTAACTGATCCGGTAATCCCCCTGCTGAGGAAGCTTACCTTGCCTATGGTGGGTGGCATCATTTCCTTAATGATATTTTACCTGCTCGACGCTTATTTCATTGCCCAGCTGGGAATTGATGAACTAGCCGTTCTCGGTTTTACCATCCCCTTCAGTATGACCCTCGTAAACCTGGCGGTTGGTTTGGGTATTGGCATTTCGGCAACCGTCGCCCGCGTCCAAGGGGCTGGTAACAACCACCTTGTCAGCTGTATCGGTCGTGACGCTCTTTTACTGGCTGCCATCGTACTCTTAACCATTATTTTTGTCAGTCGACTGCTTATCGACGACATTTTTTCACTGATGGGCGCCCCGGAAAGACTCCAGCCCCTGATTAACAACTATCTGGAGATTTGGCTCATCGGCTGCGCATTCCAGCTGATATTGATGAATTGTAATGCCATCTTCAGAGCGACGGGAAACACCCGTACACCAGCGAAATTAATGGCTTTTGGTGCCGCTTTAAATGCTCTGCTCGATCCACTGTTTATCTTTGGTGCAGGCCCAATAGAAGGCATGGGGCTAGTTGGAGCCGCATTAGCGGCTATCGTCAGCTGGTTTTGCGCTCTAGTACTGGGCTGCTATCTACTCATTCTCAAATATCGACTGGTAACCCTATCCATACCTCACCTGCACGAAATTGCAAAGAGCTGGCCTGGCATTACCCGCATAGCCCTTCCCGCTGCACTATCAAATATGATGACTCCGCTTGCCATCGCGCTTATCACCACGGTGGTAGCTGGCTTCGGACCTCAAGCCGTCGCTGCATTTGGTGTTGGGGAACGAATCAGTGCTTTAGCACTATTGGTAATATTATCCCTTTCAATGACACTACCTCCTCTGATCAGTCAAAATCTTGGTGCTGATCAATTCGATCGAATATCACAAGCCATCAATGGCAGCCACCGTTTCTCCCTGCAATGGCAAACCGTTATATACCTGTTACTGGCAAGCACCGCACCCTGGTCAGCCACCTTTTTCAGCGACGACCCGATAATCCATAACTATCTCAGCATTTATATGTGGACAGTTGTCTTAAGCCTCGGGCCCCTAGGGGTCACGATACTGACAGTTTCCTCATTAAATGCACTGCATTATCCTGCCAAAGCCATGGCTCTAAGCAGTATCCGCCTATTTCTGCTATATGTACCACTTGCATGGGCAGGCTCAATGCTGGCGGGCCTTACAGGCCTTTTCATTGGCGCCACCCTGGCTAATATATTGTCTGCCATAGTGGCCAGAAAACTGTTAGCTCTTGATGAACTAACAGAGACCATTGAAAAATAAATCCTTAAAATCGTTGACAGGATACCTATCCACACATTCTGTGGATAAACCTCTGGATATCCTCTTGAGATAACCTCTGCAGGTCGATTTAGAAAGCGCCTTGCTCGCACTGGTCTTTTTTTGCCCAATCGCGTCAATGGTGTCATCTACACATACCAACTTCGAATAGCAGTTCTGCTATAATCGCTGCCAATATCACAGATGATTTAATCATATTTCTGAATACCTCTACGACCGCATCAAGGTTCCAACTCGATGAAACTATCTTCTTTCGGTGAAAAATTTACCTCCAAATCCGGAATCCTCTCTTTAATGGATGACCTCGGCAATGCCCTGGCGAGTGGTGAGGAGATGATTATGATGGGTGGAGGAAATCCTGCTCACATACCGGAGGTTGAAGAAGCATTTAAAACCCGCTTGCAACATATTCTGGACAATCACTCCGAGTTCGTCCGTTTGATAGGTACCTATGATGCTCCACAGGGAGAAAAGGAGTTTATTAAATATCTGGTCAAACTGCTCAATAACCGTTTTGGCTGGGGACTCACCGAAAAAAATATCGCCCTGACCAATGGCAGCCAAAACGCATTTTTCATGCTCTTTAATCTGTTTGGCGGTCATTACAAAGATGGCACCCATCGTCAGATTCAACTGCCTTTAGCACCCGAATACATTGGTTATGCCGATGCAGGTCTTAGTGACGATTTTTTTTCAGCAACACTGCCCGAAATAGAGCGTCTGGAAAACAACCTGTTCAAATACCGAGTGGATTTTTCACAACTTAAAGTGGGCCAGCAAACTGGAGCGATCTGCGTATCTCGACCAACAAACCCAACCGGTAACGTCATTACCGATGAAGAACTGCACAAACTCGATGTCATCGCTCAACAGCAGCAAATCCCACTGATCATCGACGGAGCCTATGGGCAGCCATTCCCTAACCTGCTATTTACACCTGCCACCCCTCTGTGGAACTCGAACACCATTCTTTGCCTGAGCCTCTCAAAACTCGGCTTGCCTGCCCTTCGCACAGGAATAGTGATTGCGAATGAAGAGGTTATACAGGCCGTCAGTAGCGCGAATGCGATCCTCAGCTTATCTCCCAATAGTGCGGGTAGCATGCTGACCTTAGACATGATCAAGGATGGTTCTATTCTCTCGCTGAGTGACAACCTGATTCGCCCCTATTATAAGGAGCGTGCTTTAAGGGCAGTCGATTACCTGCGGAAAAAACTGTCCGGGTACAACTTCCATATCCACAAACCTGAGGGAGCGATGTTCCTCTGGCTATGGTTTGAGGGATTGCCAATTTCCAGTCTGGAGCTCTATGAGCGCTTAAAAAATAGAGGTGTATTGGTTGTATCCGGACACTATTTCTTCCCCGGTATTGATGACGCATGGCAGCACAGCCATGAATGCATACGAGTCACCTACACGCGATCTCCAGAAGATGTTGCCAAAGGACTGGATATTATTGCTGAAGAGGTAAAAAAGGCTTACCGGCTGGGGTAGAGCCGCGGCATGTATTAGAGATATCTAGTAAGCATCCCTTGCTAAATCACTCTGTTTTGTCCCGCGCTCTTGTCGTGGCGTTACACCATAATGATTACGATAGGTTGTACTGAAGTGCGAAGCCGTTGCAAAACCGCAATTTCTGGCAACTTCGGCCACCGGAACATCCGTTTGATGTAACTGCTGACGAGCTTTCTCCAGTCGCATCTGCAGGTAGTATTTTGACGGCACACTCTGTAAGTGTTTTTTAAACAACCGCTCTAAATGACGCCTTGATACTCCAACATGGAACGCCAGATCGTCCGTTGTTAACGGTTCATCTATATTGGCTTCCATTAAGGTTACGGCCTCTATCAGTTTGCTATTACTGGTGCCAATGCGAGCTTCTAATGGGATGCGCTGGGGGTGCTCAGGAAGTCGAATACGCTCACAGACAAACTGCTCTGATATAGAAGACGCTATTTCCAGTCCATGATGACGACCTATCAGAAAGAGCATCATATCCATCGCAGCAGTACCTCCACCGCAGGTAAAACGATCCCCATCGATTTCAAACAACTGGGAAGAAACCAGAACGTTGGGAAACTCGTCACGTAAACTATTGAGGTCCCACCAGTGAATCGTTGCCCTATGCCCATCAAGCAAACCGGCACACGCCAAAAGATAACTACCAGTGCCGATTCCCCCAATATCCATGCGCCTGTTTTGCAGTTGCCGTAACCAGAAAATAACACTCTCATTACCTGTACGAGCTACGGGGCTGGCACCACAGACAATCAGAGAATCCAGTTCAGGAATATCCTCCAGCATACAATCAGCTCGCACATCAACACCACAACTGCTAGCAACCAGTTCGCCATCCGGGCTAATAACGGTGCAATTGTATAGCTCCTGACCGCTCACCCAATTAGCCATCCGCAAGGCTTCAATAGCCGAAGAAAAAGCAATTAATGAATAACCGGGAAGCAGCAAAAATCCATAGTGGCGTAATTTTCCACTATTCTGAAGATTTTTGGCTGCTACCCCGTATTGATTCATCAAAAACACCTATTCTAAGAGTAAACTCTCAAATGCAATTGAGAGTTTACGAAGCGCAGGAGTGAAGCAGAAGGCCTAACGAAAAACAATCCGTTGGAAAATGTCATCTGCCATAAATTCAAGGTCGCTTTCATAAAACTTAAGCACTATCACTACTTTAGCGTTTAACTGATAATTTGGCTCACACTGATCTGCTAACCAGGCGTTTACCAAAGCCACGTAATTACCATCATCACACGCATACAGGGAAGTTATGAGTACTTTAAAACAGCAGAAGCTCGATACAATCAGCCAGCTCAAAGAACGCATCAGCCACAAACTCCCTGCCGATCAGCTAGCTCCGGTATGCATGCTGGCCGATCTTTACTACCGCGAAAGCATTAGCAGGGATTTAATCAATACACCACAGGATGAGCTCGAGGGAGCACTACTCTGTCTGTGGGACTGCACCCACCAGCGTAAGCGTGGTGAACCGAGAATTCGCATCTACAATCCCAGCTTCGAAGAACATGGCTGGCATTGCTCTCATACCGTCATTGAAATTGTTACTGATGATATGTCTTTCCTGGTTTCTTCCATCACCATGGAGCTAAGTCGAAAAGGGCTAACGATACATCGTATTACCCACCCTGTGATGGCCATTGCCCGGGATAACAACGGTGTAATGGTATCGGCACACCCACACGATGCTATTGATGAGAAGGCTGACAGGGAAGCCGTAATTCGTATTGAAGTTGACCAGCAAAGCTCTCGTAAAGATCAAAAACTGTTAAAAGAGATTCTCTCTGGCATCCTGCAAGATGTGCGTGATGCTGTGTCAGACTGGCATGAAATGCGCAGCAAACTGGAAGAGGTCATCTCAATCTCCGAACAGCAGACACTTCCCGTTGAGCAAACAGAGAAAGCAGAAACATTAGAGTTTTTACGTTGGGTACTTGATCAACATTTCACCTTTCTTGGTTTTCGCTCCTATTCTTTTACTCATGACAAAGAGGGAAATCTGTGGCAAGAAATTGATAAAGACAGCAGTCTGGGCACATTTAAAAAACTTGGTGCACAAACCGAAAACAAAAAAAAACTGCCCTCCCATATTCGCAACGAAATATTGAAACCAAACTTACTGGCTATCACCAAGTCGACTACTCGCTCTACTGTACACCGTCCATCGCATCTGGACTTTCTCGGCATAAAACGCTTTGACGAGCAGGGTAAAGTGGTTGGTGAGTGGCGCTTCTTCGGATTATATGCATCGTCTGCCTATATTTCTCCGATTGAGCAAATCCCTCTGATACGACAAAAAGCCAAGTACATCATGCAACAAGCGCGATGCACTCCGGACAGCCACAAGGGTAAAACCCTGCAACACCTACTCTCGCAGTTTCCTCGTGATGAATTATTGCAAGCCAATTCCGATCTACTGGAAGAAACCGTCACCGGAATAATGGAGTCACAAGAACACCGTCAGTTACGGCTCTTTCTGCGTAAAGATATCTATAGCCGATTCGTCAGCTGCCTGATTCTGGTGCCGCGCGACCGTTTCAATACCGAACTTCGGTTAAATTTACAAAACATTCTGATGGACGTTTTTAACGGCACCAGCAGCGAATTCAACGTCCAGTTTTCCGAACAATTAACCGCACGCGCGCACATTACCATTCACTGCAAGGATTGCAGCGACACTGATTACAGTATCGAAGAACTGGAAGGACGCATGCGTGAAGCCATGTTCTCCTGGCAAGATCATCTGCACATGGCACTGGTATCCACCAACGGGGAAAGTTTGGGCAACAAACTCAACCATCAATTTGAGCATGCGTTTCCAGCAGCATACCGGGACGACCACAGCCCAAACAGGGCAGTGGCAGATATTCACCGGATTGAGTCCATCAATGAGCATAACCCACTATCCACTCATTTAAGTCGACCTCTCGGCAGCTTTAACAGCCTTAATTTCAAGGTGATCGGGCAGGGGGACACCATGGCCCTGTCAGACGTCTTGCCTATTCTGGAACATATGGGTGTACGTGTACTTAGTGCCCGTCCCTATCCGATTCATAAAGCGAATAATAACCAGTTCTGGATTCTCGATTTCCTGATTTCGGTTACCAGCGAACGGGATCTGGATGACCCGGAATTCAAAGAGGCATTCCAGCAATCGTTTGCCCGCGCCTATCGCGGAGAAATTGAAAACGATGGATTTAATAGCCTGATTCTTACAGCTGGACTTAGCTGGCAACAGTGTTTAATTGTTAGAGCGCTGTGCAAATACCTGATCCAGGCCCAGATTTCTTTCAGCCAAAACTATATGGAGCAAACACTTTCACGAAACAGCGTAATTACCAGCCTACTGGTCGAATTATTTGAAAAACGTTTCACTCCGCAGGAGGAAAGTCACGAGGAAAGTCACGAAAAAAATAGCGCCGAAAGCATCGAAGCTCTCAATCTAAAAATTGAAAACGCCCTGAATGATGTAGCCAACCTGGATGAAGACCGAATCTTACGTCACTTCCTCAGCGTAATCACCGCGATGCTTCGGACCAACTTTTACCAGCTTGACGAGAACAACAATCCCAAGGGGTATCTCTCGTTCAAGCTCGACCCAGAGCAAATTCCAGCATTGCCATTGCCACGCCCGTTGTATGAAATTTTTGTGTATTCCCCCTGGGTAGAGGGTGTACACATGCGGGGCGGAAAAGTCGCACGCGGTGGCCTTCGCTGGTCTGATCGCCGTGAAGATTTCCGCACTGAAATTCTCGGACTCGTTAAAGCGCAAATGGTAAAAAATGCCGTAATTGTGCCCAGCGGAGCTAAAGGAGGCTTCGTCGCCAAACAGTTGCCTGAAAATGGTACTCGTGAGGATACCCAGAATGAAGTCATCCATTGTTACAAGACATTCATCAAAGGGTTATTGGACATCACTGATAACCTGCAAAATAACGAATTAATACCTCCTGCTTCTACGCGCCGCTTTGATGAAGATGACCCTTATCTCGTCGTCGCGGCCGATAAAGGGACGGCAACCTTTTCTGATATCGCTAACAGCATTTCCCAGCAGTATAATTTTTGGCTGGATGATGCGTTCGCTTCCGGCGGATCCTACGGCTACGATCACAAAAAAATGGGCATTACCGCGCGCGGCGCCTGGGAATCCGTCAAACGGTTATTTCTCGAAAAGGGACGCGATTGCCAGGCCGAACCATTCACTTGTATTGGTATTGGGGATATGGGCGGAGATGTCTTCGGCAACGGTTTGCTGTTATCACAACAAACCAGGTTACTTGCTGCATTCAACCATATGCACATCTTTATCGACCCGGATCCTCAACCACTAAGTAGCTGGGAGGAGCGAAAGCGTCTATTTGAATTACCCCGCTCCAGCTGGACAGATTACAACAGCGAGCTGATATCCAAAGGGGGGGCCATCTATCAACGTAGTGCCAAATCGATCACTCTGAGCAAGCAAGCCCAAACCGCTCTTGGAATTACCCAACAGACTCTGACACCCAGTGAATTAATTAAAAATATTCTTATGGCTCCCGTCGATCTAATGTGGAACGGCGGCATCGGCACCTACGTTAAAGCAAGCCATGAAACGGACACCGCCGTCGGTGATAGAGCAAACGATGCGGTGCGTGTAGATGGTAATCAGCTGCGCTGCAAGATTGTAGGCGAAGGCGGAAACCTGGGTTTCACCCAGTTAGCACGGGTCGAATTTTCTCGCTGCGGTGGTTTAATAACAACCGATGCGATTGACAATTCCGGTGGCGTTGATTGCTCTGATCACGAGGTCAATATCAAAATTCTGCTGGGGCAAGTTCTCGCGGGTGGCGATATCACCCTGAAACAGCGAAACGAGTTGCTGGCCAGCATGACCGACAATGTTTCCCGACTGGTGCTAAATCACAATTATGAGCAGGCCAGAATTCTGAGCCTTGGCAGCTATTATGCGGGCAATCAACTCAGTGACCATATACGCCTGATCAACCAACTGGAACATGAAGGCCGACTCAAGCGTAAACTGGAATTTCTCCCCAGTGATGAACAGCTTCAGGAACGTGCGGCACAAGAGGAGGGTTTAAGCCGTCCCGAATTATCGGTATTACTCGCTTACAGCAAAATAAAGCTTTACGATGACCTCCTTAGTTGTGATGTTTGCAACGATAATGCACTTGGCAAACGCCTCCAACAATATTTCCCCGACGCGCTGGTAGAACGCTACGGTCATTTACTGGCAGCTCACCCTCTACGAGCCGAGATTATTGCCACCCATCTGACTAATGAGATTGGAAACAGCATGGGGCCCTATTTCTGGGCACATATCGCTGACGAAAGTAATCGCGGCACAGATGATATCGTTCGCGCATACAGCGCCGCCCGAGAAATATTTGCCATCGATAAACTCTGGTCCCGGCTGGAAAATGGCAGTAAAAATCTTGAGCATGGGTTGCAAACCGGGCTTTTCCGGCGTTTACAGTTACTGACTGAACGCGCAACACTCTGGATTTTACGCAACAACAGCAAAATCGATGATGTGGAAGCCCTTCAGAATAGCTATCGACCCGCCGTTAAGCTATTAAGCCAACAACTGGACAGCTTCCTGCAAGGGGATGACCTTACCGATACAGAGGAAAGCATTAACACCCTCTCTAATGAGGGGCTAGAAGACACAATGGCTCGTGAGTATGCGACGCTTGATTACTTGTATCATAGTCTCGACATTGCAGAAGTTGCCAAACACCAGCCTAAGATGCTCGAAAGCGCAGCTCAGATTTTCTTTGCGCTTAATCATCGCTTACAACTGCACTGGTTGCGCGGAAGCATTAACGAGTTACCGACCACTAACCAATGGCAACGAAAAGCCCGCACGACGCTTTCAGACGAGCTGGATCGCCTGTTACGTCACGCTAGCAGCAAAGTTATCGCGACTACTGATGGCAAGACCAGCACCATAGAAAGTCTGGATCAATGGATAACCAGCAATAACACCCAGTTCCAGCGTAGCCAGGAAATACTGACTGACATTCAATCCAGCCCCAACCGCGACCTGGCTATGCTGTCGGTCGCTGTCAGGGAATTGAAAGACTTTTCGTAATCCCTGCTCATGAGCACAACCACCCATAACAGGAGGAAATTTAGATGACGAACAATACACTTACTCGAGCAACCTTTGATGAAGTCATGGTACCAAACTATGCTCCACAGGCTGTCATCCCCGTCAAAGGAGCCGGCTCTCGAGTATGGGACCAGCAAGGAAACGAATACATCGATTTTGCCGGTGGTATTGCCGTCAATGCATTAGGTCATTGCCACCCGGAATTAGTCGCTGCACTTAAAGAGCAAGCGGATAACCTGTGGCATCTGAGTAACGTCTATACCAACGAACCCGCTCTTAGGCTGGCCTCCCAGCTCACCGCTGCGACCTTTGCAGATCGAGTGTTTTTTGCCAATTCCGGTGCTGAGGCTAATGAAGCTGCATTTAAGCTGGCCCGTCGCCATGCATTCACCAAATACGGTGCAGAAAAAAATGAAATTATCGCCTTCCATCAGGCATTTCACGGTCGCACGCTGTTTACCGTCTCAGTAGGAGGCCAACAAAAGTATCGTGAAGGTTTCGAACCGACACCAGGCGGTATTACGCACGTTCCATTCAACGATCTGGCTGCCCTGGAAGCCGCTATTTCAGACAAAACCTGTGCCGTAGTGATGGAACCAATCCAGGCTGAAGGTGGAATCATTACGGGTGACCCGGCATTTATCAACGGCGCTCGAGCACTCTGTGACAAGCACAACGCGTTGCTGGTCTTCGATGAGGTCCAGACCGGTGTTGGTCGTATTGGTGAACTGTACGCGTACATGGATACTGAAGTGACTCCCGACATTCTGACCACCGCCAAAGCATTGGGTGGAGGCTTCCCGATTGGAGCCATGCTCACAACTGCCGAGATTGCTGCCAGCTTAGTGGTTGGTACCCATGGAAGCACTTACGGCGGAAATCCTCTAGCCTGCGCAGTCGCCAGTAAGGTTCTGGACGTTATTAATGATCGGAAAGTACTTGATGACGTTAAACGCAAACGTGAACTTTTTGTAAACGGCTTGCAGAAGATCAATGCTGAACACAACATTTTTAGCGAAATTCGTGGCAAAGGGTTGCTGATTGGTGCGGCGCTAAACGAAACCTGGCAAGGAAAAGCGGCTAGGTTTCTCGCCGCTGCACGCGAGCAAGGTACGATGATTCTGGTTGCTGGTCCGAACGTACTGCGCATGACACCTTCACTGATAATCCCGGATACGGATATTGAGCAGGGTCTCGAAAAGCTATCCAGGGCCGTCGCCCAGGTGATTGCTGCTGGCCCTGATGCATAGGGTAAATCCGCTCTAAAGACAGGGCTGAGCCAGCTATTTTGACAGGCTCCTGCCAGTTTGCAGGGGCATGTCAGTGACCATGTCAGAAAAGGAATATTCAAGGTCGCATGCACAATAGTTGCTCTCTATCCCCCTCCCTGTTTTTACGAAATAATGATTATTCGGCAGCACTGAGACATCGTTGATCACTCAGAAACTGTTCTCTATGGCTGGATTCTTAAGCCCATAGCACCAATAACAAAGAACACCGATAACAAGAGTACCGATAACAAGTGGCTATCAGGTCCGTCCCCTATGTACTCCTCAGGGCGCTACCAACATTATACTTCTGCCTCATAACGTTGACCAGGTGGTAAACCGCTGACCACATTCTAAATCGCATAATGGAGGGAGTTTTCCGCGTGAAAGTTATCAGACCCATTGCATATCATGACCTACCGGCGCTAGAGCGTCTGGCCGTGGTGTCCGGTGGCAGCCTGACAACTCTACCTGCGAATCGGGACCACCTCAGCGAGATTATTGGTAAAACACAACAATCACTTAAACTCAACGATCAACACGATCAGGGCTACAACTTTCATTTCGTCCTGGAAGACTCCGACTCGGGTGAATTACTCGGCATCAGCGGAATTGAATCCAAAGCTGGTATCACATCTCCTTTTTACAGTTATCGCATAGCTAAGGTGATGCACAGATCTCGTGAACTGCAGATCAACAACCCTGTTCCTACGTTAACGATCTGTCAGGATCTGGCGGCAAGTACGCGTTTATGCACTTTGTTTTTAGCCCCTGAACATCGCAGCCGATCCAACCATCAACTGCTCTCACGCTCGCGATTTATGTTTATGGCCCTGCACCGACAACTGTTTGCAGATCAATGTATTGCCGAACTTCAGGGAGTAAATGACGAACAAGGTAAATCACCCTTTTGGGAAAGCCTTGGTCGACATTTTTTCTCAATGGAGCTTTCTCGTGCGACCTATCTTGCAGGGATAAATTTCAAGGGATTCATTGCCAGCTTGATGCCACAACAACCAATCTATACCACCCTGCTCGGCGAAGATGCTCAACAAGCCCTTGGAAAACCAAGAGCGGATGTCCTGGCTAATAGACTACTTCTGGAACAGGAAGGTTTCGAATTTCAGAATCATATCGATATTTTTGATGCGGGACCTACTCTGGAAATCTGCACAGACAACATACATACATTTAGTGCTATCACTGAGACCACTGCGCTGTCAGGAGAGAACAATGGGGCCGAGCCCTACCTGATCAGTAATAGTAAGTGTGCTGATTATCGTTGTGTAATTGCCAACCTGACTCCACAAGAACCTCTGCTCAATAACGACCAGATGAACATCCTGAATGTAAATAGTGGCGATAACATTCAGCTGTCGCCTTTATATCAAGAACACTTAATTCAAGAACAATCACATCAGGATCATTAGCACCCAGGCAGACAACAAAATTTTCGGGCTGCGCAGTGCAGTCAAACTTTGAAAAACCAATAGCAACAACCTAATCTAAAGCAACAAGAAACGACTTCCACTATTTGTGAAAGCCTGCGTTTCCTGCACCAAGGAGGCACCTGGCAATAGGTGAATAAAAAATTATGATGGTAATCCGACCAATTCTTCCCGATGACTACGAAGAGCTGTTTGCTCTGGCCGAAAAAACAGGCGCAGGTTTTACGTCTCTGCAACCTAACGAAGGGCAGGTTCGTGGAAAAATATACAGTTCACAGGAAGCCTTCGAAAAAGAAGTGAGCACTCCGGGCGAAGAAACCTATCTTTTTGTCCTGGAAGACACCGAAAATGGGAAAATTGCCGGTATCTGTGGAATTGAAGCTGCGGTCGGTTTAAGTCAGCCCTGGTACAATTATCGCGTCGGTACATTGGTTCATTCTTCACGTCAGCTTGGCGTTCACAATGCGGTCCGCACTTTAACCCTAAGCAACGACCACACCGGTTACTCCGAAGTCTGCACCCTGTTTTTGGATCCAGAATATCGCCATAGCAAAAATGGTAGTCTGCTCTCCAAAACCCGATTCATGTTCCTGGCTGAATTTCCCAAGAGATTCTCTACGCACATCATTGCTGAAATGCGTGGTTACTCCGATGAAAATAGCCATTCACCCTTCTGGGAAGGACTCGGACGCCACTTCTTTTCAATGGATTTTGCTGACGCTGTGTACATGGCTGGATTGGGAGATAAGACCTTTATTGCAGAGCTTATGCCTCGCCATCCTATCTATACCAACATGCTGCCACAATCGGCTCAAGAGGTTATCGGTACCGTCCACGACAACACCCTTCCAGCACGCATGATGCTGGAAAGTGAAGGTTTCCGTAACGAAGGCTATGTCGACATCTTTGATGCCGGACCAACCATCGAAACCAGGGTTATGGATATTCGTGCCGTTAGGGAAAGCCATTACGCAAAGGTCAACATAACAACCTCACCCGAGGGTGGCGAACAGTATCTTATGTCGAATACCAGTTTGAAAGATTTCCGCTGCTGCCTGGTTGAACTACCAGGAGATCATAACGTGGTTGATATTACTCAAGAGACTGCCGATGCCCTGAAAGTAGCCGAGGGTGCCGCGGTGCGCGTCGTACGCCTGTCTTCGAAAGTAAGGAAATAAATCATGAGCAATTCTCTTTTTATTAATGGACAGTGGATCAATGGCTTAGGTAAATCATTTGTTTCCACGAATCCTGCTAAAGCCATTGAACTTTGGTGTGGAAATAGCGCTACCGAACGACAAGTGAACGATGCCATCAATAGTGCTCGCCAGGCGTTTTATAGCTGGTCAGATCTCGAGCTTTCAGAACGTGAAGCGATAGTTAAACGTTTCGGTGAACAACTCGATTCACAGCGTGAAGAGCTGGCCCTGGCAATCTCTGAAGAAACAGGTAAGCCTTTGTGGGAAACACGCACAGAAATTGCTGCAATGATTGGCAAGATCAATATTTCCATAAATGCATTTCATGAGCGTACCGGTGAATCCGAATCCGATACCCCGGCAGGACGGTCAGTCCTCAGGCATAAACCACATGGCGTAGTGGCCGTATTTGGCCCCTACAACTTTCCGGGACACTTACCAAACGGACACATTGTTCCCGCGATTCTTGCAGGAAATACCATAGTCTTTAAACCAAGTGAGCTGACACCCCGCGTTGCTGAAAAAACCATGCAATGCTGGGAAAAAGCCGGGTTACCTGCCGGCGTTGTGAATATGGTACAGGGCGAAAAGGACACCGGAATTGCCCTGGCCAGAAATAAGGGAATCGACGGGTTATTTTTCACCGGCAGCTCCGCTACCGGTCATCTACTTCACAAACAGTTTTCCGGAGAACCTGGGAAAATTCTTGCCCTTGAGATGGGGGGAAATAACCCCCTGATTCTTGATGAGGTTGCCGACCTGAATGCCGCCGTTCACGAAACATTGCAATCAGCCTATATTTCAGCTGGTCAACGATGCACTTGTGCCCGACGTCTCTATGTACCTCGCACCGAATCAGGTAATCTCTTTATCGATAAGCTGATAAAGGCGGTTAAGGGAATAAAGGTTGGTTTATACGACGATGAGAACCAACCGTTTATGGGATCACAAATTTCTGTTGCTGCTGCACAAGGCATACTCTCAGCACAAGGAAATCTGCAGGCTTTAGGCGGAATTTCACTCATTGAAGCGAAACGTCTCGACAATGAAAGTGCACTGCTTTCTCCCGGGTTGATCGATATCACTGCGATCAAAGAACTTCCGGACGCCGAATACTTTGGCCCCTTATTACAACTGTGCCGTTATGATGATTTCGATCAGGCAATTGATCTGGCAAACCAAACCAGCTTTGGCCTATCCGCAGGGTTATTAAGCGACAACCGTGAACGTTATAACTACTTTTTCAAACGTAGCCGCGCAGGTATCGTCAATTGGAACAAACAGCTGACCGGTGCCAGCAGTGCCGCTCCATTCGGTGGTATCGGTGCAAGCGGAAATCATCGCGCAAGTGCATTTTACGCGGCAGATTATTGTTCTTATCCAGTAGCTTCTCTTGAAGCGGATACGGTGAAATTACCGGCTCAAATTTCTCCGGGACTAACGCTGTAAAAAGCATTCAGTGAAACTACAAAGGCCTCTTCATGAGGTCTTTTTCTTTATGTAAGATGGTAACGGTAATTCAGTAATACGGAATTATTTATCCCTGAAATATCTTTATGCAGCCTCAGTTCAACCTGAACAAAATAAGATAAACGATAAACTTCACTGAACTACTCTTTATCATAAACCGGATGCGCAAAACATCCTTTAAAGATGCATAAAAATTTTTGCACGCAAAAAAAACAATAACTCTATAACAGGACTAAAAAGAAGTGTATTTAACAAAAAAATATTGTTTTAAATTTTGAATACAAGAGTTAATCGTCAAATTTTTCATAATTTCAAGCAGTGACAAAAATTATTTAGGCATTTTCACCGCCAACCAGGCTCTCAACAAAAAATTCAACGTGACCACGTGAGGAAGAAGCCAATGGCAGTGCATCAACTTTTTCAGCCAAGCCTCCTAAAGCCAGGGCAGACTTACTCCGCGGGTATGCTTCAATCACTGCTTTTTGACGCTGAATAGATTTGCGTATTGGTTCATCAAAAGGCACAGCGCCCATATATATAAGTGCGACATCAAGAAAGCGCTCAGTAACATTGACCAGCTTATTGTAGAGCGCATGCCCTTCCCGAGCAGTCCGTACCATATTAGCAATAACACGAAAACGCATTACACCATACTCTGTATTTAAAAGTTTTATCAGCGCGTATGCTCCCGTTATAGACGTAGGATCATCCGTAACCACTATCAAAACTTCCTGAGCCGCACGCACAACGTTAATGACGTTGTCAGATATACCTGATGCGGTATCAATAATCAGAACATCCAGTTGACCATTAAGCTCGCTGAAAGCACTAATCAAACCAGCGAGTTGCTTTTCAGAAAGCTCCGTCATCGATTGAGTGCCAGATGAAGCGGGGATGATTTTTATTCCTGCGGGACCATCCAGCAAAATATCTTCAATACTGCACTCTCCCGTAATAACATCTGCAAGGTTTTGGGTTGCTGATACACCCAACAAGACATCTACATTGGCCAACCCCAGATCACCATCTAAAAGCATGACACGTCGCCCCAAGCGAGCAAGAGCAACGCTAATATTTACAGCGATAGTCGTTTTACCAACTCCACCCTTACCACCGGATATCGCGATCACCTGAACAGGTTGTCGATTAGCCATTATTTTTTTACCATCTCAATTTTTCCTTCTTTCATCACTAATCAATCTGATTTTTCCGATCTGTTCGGATTACTAATGCCTGTTTGTTTCACCTTGTTGATGCCTGAAAGTTGTTTCTGGAATTTCCTCTGAAATTTGTTCCTGCAATATTGCTCCTGAAATATATCTATCGCTTCACATAAATTTGAAAATATTTTCCTTAGGGAGATTCAACGCCGCCACGGATTTTCATTTGAGTCAAGAAAACTAGAATCCATAAATTAATGTCTACGGCTCCAGCTTATCGTCATGGCGATGCAATCCGTACTTACGCATTTTTTCAACCAACGTAGTTCGGCGTATATGCAATTTTTCAGCAGCTCTCGCGACGACATCGTTACTGTCCTCCAAGGCTTGTTTAATAAGGCTACGCTCAAGATCATTCAGGTGTTGCTTTAAATCCAAACCATTCACTGGCAGGAGTGCGAAAGGCGAAGAGCCACTGACAAAAGCCCCATCACCACCCGAAAACATCTGTCGTAAGTCTTCGTTATTTTCGTCACTTTCATCAATGTGACGATATTTTTTAGGGAGATCCAATACACCAACCAGACCATAAGGGTGCATGATAGCTAAACGCTCCACCAGATTAGCAAGTTCTCGAACATTGCCATGCCAATGGTGTAAGCAGAGCGACATAATTGCCGCAGAATTGAAACGAATAGAGCCCCGTTTTTCGTGTTCCATTCGTGAAATCAATTCGTTCAGTAACAGCGGTATATCTTCTGCGCGCTCTCGCAGTGGAGGCATTTCGATCGGAAAAACGTTTAACCGATAAAACAGATCTTCTCTAAATACACCTTTCTCAACCAGACTATCCATTTCTTGAGTGGTTGCCGCAATAATTCTCACATCGCTAGTTAAGGATTCACTTCCCCCTACTCGTTCGAAGCAATTATCTTGCAATAGTCGCAAAACCTTACCCTGCAGGTGCAGAGGCATATCACCGATTTCATCTATAAACAGCGTGCCCCCTTCAGCCAGTTCAAAGCGTCCGACACGAGTGGAGATTGCACCTTCAAATGCTCCTTTTTCATGGCCAAAAAGCTCAGATTCGAGCAACTCTCCTGAAATAGCACTGCAATTGATCGGTACAAATGGTCCTGCACGGCGGTGAGAATTAAAGTGCAATTTACGCGCTACAACCTCCTTGCCAGTGCCTGGTTCCCCAGAGATCAATACGGTTACATCCTTATCAACCACCTGGGCCATCATTTCACGAACCTTTTGAACCTGACGACTGGTGCCTACCAAAGATCTGAACAACTGAATCTCTCTCTGAACGCCTCTATTACGGCTGATATCGTACTGTTCACGATATACTTGAGCCCTGTGCAGACTATCAAGCAGCTTGTTGTAACTCGGAGGTACTTCCACATAAGCAATTATATGACGACGGAGATTAGCCTCTACGCTATCTGTTCGAGACTTATCACCGAGCAATAGAATAGGTACCGCCTTATCCCAGTGAGACAACCGATCTATCATTTCGGCAAGACCATTACTCACCTCACCCAAAATTACAGCGATTAATTCAGGCTTACCATCCAGATCGTTCCATTGCTGAAACCAATCCGTACTGCTGCAAGGTAATGCCTCTTCTCCCAAAAAGTTGAAAATCACCTGAAGGTTATGCCGGCGTTCAGCGTCATCATCTATCAAAATAAGTTTGATATCTTGCCACATCACTTCATCACTCCATCCATGTCACCACACTGCCTCGTCCAAAAGCACCATCCTTTCACCTCAGGAAAATCGACAATCAAAACCTTACTGAGCGGAAGATCAGGTTTATATTTTCTTGATATTAGTCAGTTACCACTTACTTGTCACGAATTCGAGAAAAAGGAACATTTTTTTGACAGTACAAGGATTTCATAACCAGAATCGCCGGGTTTAAATTAACAAGGAGAATCAACCCTCTTAGATACATATCGACCTATGGCATAAGCGAGTCATTTTCTGAACATCATCAAATACCGATAAATCATCCCGCAGAAACAACTTAAGAGCTATCCCCGAGTATTAGCTGGTAGTACCCGGGTACACTTTGCAACACATAAAAAAGAACGCCGAAGAAAGGATCGGGTCATCAACCAACTGTACGCTTTGGACAATACTAAAAGTATTAATTTGCTATAACGATAAGGCTGAAACCGTGCATTAAAAGTAAAGAGGGTATTGGAAAGACGTGGCTCTACTGGGCTTTCAATCCTGCTAAAAAGTCAACTCCAGCATCATATTCTGCTTGCCAGCGCCACACATCTTCTGGCCGATCCACATCCCACAAGGTCTCCAGTTCGTGCCAGTTCACACCCGCCTCTTTAAGCTGCTCCCGGCTCTGGACAAGAACCTGGTCTGTTCCCCAATCTATGTTGGAAAACATTTCGGGTATTGCACGCCGTAATCCCACCAGCACATAACCCCCGTCTTCTGCAGGCCCCAATACAACTTCATGCCCTTGTTCCAATGCCGTAAATGCCTGCTCAATATATTGCTCAGTCAAAGCCGGGCAATCGCTTCCGACAATGACGACACTTTGATGAAAACCAAGCGCTTCGGCAGAAGCGGAAGCCATGCGTAAACCCAGATCACCCTCATGTTGAAGATACACTGGCCAGCCAGTAAAAAGACTGTTTTTAAACGATGAATGTTCCGGATCAAATCCAGCCCATAGCTGAGGTGACAGAAAATCACAACGATTTATAAGGCGCGCCGTGGAATACAATAGTTGCTCATGAATCATAGTTGCATTCTCAATACCGAACTTCCCATTCAACCGGGTTTTTACCCGTCCCTGCACAGGAGGTTTTGCAAACAGCAACAACACTCTTCTATGTTTCATTGAGTCCTTCTCATAGGATGCTTCTCATCGCATTATTAATCGTTTGATAGCAACAATTGGATTAGGGTATTGCGTGGTGATTCATTTGCGGTTAATACGTCATACTCAATATTTTGTGATCGAAATTATATTAATCAATAATACTGGCGATACAATTTTTCTGGCGATACTCCCATAAAATACAATATCCGCAATTTCCACATCAACAATATAGTGTTCAGGATTCCATTTTCTTCCCAACGCCTACTCGATGTTATCAAAGGGGTAGAGATACAGACCGGCGCATATTGTGCTTTCAGTCGTTTACTGAGATCTATATCTTCCATCAGGGGAATATCCCTAAATCCCCCCTCTGACTCAAAAAATGATCGCCTGACAAAAATCGCCTGATCTCCAGTAGCAACGCCTGTGAGCCGGGAGCGTTTATTCATAAACCACGCTATGACGGGAAACATCCAATGCCTGCCACTCAAACGAACATCAAAACGTCCCCAAAAAGCAGTCTCCAGAGCATCCTTGATAAGGCTGTCTGCTTGCGGTGGCAAACGGGTATCCGCATGTAAAAATAACAATGCGTCACTATTAGAATATTTAGCGCCACTCATCATCTGTCGAGCACGGCCAGGTTCACTTATCAGAGCCTGGTCAACATGAGGGCGAGCCAGTTTCAGAGTATTATCGGTACTTCCACCATCTACCAATACAACGTCACAGCCACGTTGCCGAAACTCTTGCAGTCGCAGCAAATGTTCAACAATCGTCGCCGACTCATTGAGTACGGGAATAACAATGGTTACCTTCATTGATACTCCGAGCAAGGATTACGGTTGGGCCAGGAAATCCGGCAAAAAAACAAGAGAATGAAATTGGCGCTCCCACAGGGACTCGAACCCCGATCGATCGCTTAGGAGGCGACTGTTCTATCCGGTTGAACTATAGGAGCGAAGTTGGCAATCTTACAGATTCATAGCGCTTTTGCAATGCTGTAACCAAGGGTGTTAGTGTTTGCGAATTCTCATCACACATCCTATATGACCCGTCAGGCTGGATTGACACAAGAGAGGCACGAATGGAATCCGAAGCCAGACTGCGACTACTTTCTTATACCGGTTTAATGCTCGCAGCCTTGTTCTGGGCGGGCAATGCCCTGGTTGGCAAATACAGCGCGGGAACTATCCCCCCCATGGCCTTATCAATGGGACGGTGGGGGCTTGCGC
>JAUXFT010000058.1 GCA_030622755.1 Aestuariirhabdus sp.
GCCTGCGCCATTTCCCGTAACGAGGTTCCCATACCGAAACCTATCTCCAGCACCAATGGAGCCCGACGACCAAAAACCTGTTCTGAGTCCAGTACACCCTTAGCGCGTGCCAGGCCAAATTCAGGCATGCCTTCATCCCAGCCTTTACGCTGGCGCCCGGTCATTCGGCTGGCGCGCACCACGAAGCTTCGAATACGACGTCGGTGTGCAACCTTTTTCTGCTCAGCGGTCACTATTTCCTGCGGGTTGTTAAGCTCTTCGCTCATCAGAAAAACGTCCCATCCAGCGGTGAAGATGCTGAGGCATACTGACGTTTTGGCATACGCCCGGCTAAACAGGCTTCTCGACCCGCTTCAATGGCTTTGCGCATGGCTGACGCCATAAGAACAGGATTGCCGGCATGAGCGATGGCCGTATTCATAAGGGCCGCATCACAACCCAACTCCATCGCAATCGCCGCATCCGAGGCTGCGCCAACACCGGCGCCCGCCAGCTCTTCCAGTTTAACCAGATCATGACCATCCAGCAGTTCACCTGCACATCCAGCTGTTGCAGCAATGCCGTGACACGGCTATCTGGCTCCAGCTCACAGTGCTCGCCATTTAACTCAATCTGCATTTCGTTCTCTCAACTCATTCATAGTGTCACTCGCTCGCCATGCCCCGCATGCCAGCAGGAGCCAGCCAATCATAAAGGCTATTCCACCCAGCGGCGTTAGCCATCCCGGCAACGTCATTGCCAGCAACACCTTCAGGTATATCGAACCACAAAACAGCACCAGCCCTGCAACAAACGCAACGGCAGCCAACGTAAACCAGCGCTCAGCACCCGCACGAATCAACAACGTAGTCATCAATAATGCCAGGGTGTGGTAAAACTGATATTGCACGGCACTGTGGTAGCTTGCCTGGGCAGCCTGCGAAAACCCCTGAAGGCCATGGGCACCATAAGCTCCCAGCACAACCGCAAACAACCCCGACAGGGCAGCTATAATCATCATCAACTTTTTCATGAGTTCATTCTACGAGGTTATTTGCGGCGTTCCATTATAGTCAACATTGTCAGCCAGCCCCAACCGTTACATCCATTCCAATTGAGCTGAAGCATTACATCAGGATTGCATCAGGATAGATCGAGTTTCATGCGTTGCGAGCGAAAGACAGCCGGCTTATCATAGCTTTATACAGCATAAGGGAAGTGCGATGTCTGATAACTCTACCATTCATTTACACTCAATAGATGAAGCCAAACGTCCTCGCCGACATAATCGTGGACGTCAACCTGATCCCCATACAGTAAGTAAGATACGTGACCTGCTGGATGATGTGCCGTTGCGCCCTGACCTGCTCATAGAGCATCTGCACAAGCTTCAGGATCATTACGGCTATATCAGTAAATCACAGCTGGTTGCCCTTGCTTCATTGCTGGGTTTAAGCCAGGCCGAAGTCTGGGAAGTGGCCAGTTTTTATGCTCACTTTCGTTTGATCGAAGACAGTGAGATTCCTGCCAGCAGGCCGGTATTTGTCAGAGTCTGTAATAATCCAAGCTGCTGTATGGCTGGCTCCGATCAGCTTTTCCAGGAATTACATCAAGAGTTTGATCAAACCGCCCATCCCAACCCGCAATTGCCAGAAGTTATTCTAGTGCAGAGTCCGTGTATCGGGCGGTGTACAGAAGCGCCCGCTGTACAGGTCGGCCAGAACAGCATCACCTCAGCCAATAGTGCTAAAATCATCGATGCCGTCAGGCAGCGACTTTTCAAACCCGTCATTCCTGACTATCTGCCCCTTAAAGCTTACCAGGCTGCAGGTGGGTACCGCCTACTGGCGAAGTGTCAATCCGGCGAACAGAGTGCTGATTACATCATTGACGAATTAAAGCTCGCTGGACTTAAAGGTATGGGAGGAGCCGGTTTTCCTACGGCGATAAAATGGCAAACTGTGCGCCAGTATCCTGGAGTTCGCTACGTTGTTGTCAATGCGGATGAAGGTGAGCCCGGCACCTGCAAGGACCGTCATTTTCTGGAACTGGACCCGCATCGCATGCTGGAAGGCATGCTGATATCTGCCTGGGTGATTAATGCCGAATGCTGTTATATCTATCTTCGCGACGAGTACCCTGCCGCACGGCACATTTTGCGCGATGAAATTCTTGCGCTTGAACAGGCAGGCCTGGTCGCCAGGGACTATATCCAGCTTCGGCGAGGTGCCGGGGCGTATATCTGCGGCGAAGAATCCGCATTGATTGAATCACTCGAAGGCAAGCGTGGCTTTCCCCGGCAACGTCCCCCGTTCGTAGCCGAGCGCGGTTTATTTGATCGCCCCACGCTGGTTAATAATGTTGAAACCCTGTACTGGGTCAGAGAAATCATCGAGCATGGTGGCCAATGGTTCAGTGATCTGGGACGTAGGGGCCAGCAGGGGATGCACAGCTTTACCGTCTCAGGCAGGGTCAACAATCCCGGCGTTAAACTGGCCCCCTCAGGCATTACTTTGCGGGAGCTTATCGACGAATATTGCGATGGCATGCTGGACGGACACCAACTCGCCGCCTACCTTCCTGGCGGAGCATCTGGTGGCATCCTGCCGGCTAGTAAGGCAGATATTGCTTTAGGCTTTGGTACCTTACAGGAGCATGGCTGTTTTATCGGTTCCGCCGCCATCATCGTGCTATCCGATAAAGACAACTTGCAAGCCGTGGTACAAAACCTGGCGCACTTCTTTAAAGATGAAAGCTGTGGTCAGTGCAGTCCTTGTCGACTCGGCACGGATCGCATGTTAACCCTGGTATCCCAATCTCACTGGGATGAAGCATTGATTGCAGAACTTGCCGAATTAATGGCGGATAGCTCCATCTGTGGATTGGGGCAAGCCGCCTGTAATCCGGCGCTATCACTCATTCGTTACTTTCCTGAGCTGTTGCAAAGCCTGCAATCCGGCAGCCATGATCCACAGGGAGGCACGGCATGAGCAGCACGAATAGCACCGATCACAGCATCTCTTTCTATCTGGATGGCAAAGAGATCACTGCAAACCCTGACGAAAGTATCCTGCAAGCCGCAAGACGCCATCAACAGATCCCCTCTCTCTGCTGCTCGGATCGCCAAGGCGTGGAAGCCAATGCCAACTGCCGGGTATGCGTTGTTGAGATCGAAGGAGAACGCACTCTGGCACCGAGCTGTCGCCGGCGACCTGGTAATGGGATGCGAGTCAACAGTGCAGAATCCGAGAGAGTGCAGCGCAATCGCAAGATGCTGCTGGAGCTATTGGTCAGCGACCTGCCTAACCAGATAACCACGCCAGAGCACTATCAACTGCATTACTGGGCATCGGAACTTGGCGTCGTAACCAGCCGGCTTCCCGCCGGAGATAACAAGTTTGCAGATACCTCTCATCCGGCTATCAGCGTCAATCTGAATGCCTGCATCAACTGCCAGCTATGCCGACAAGGTTGTCAGGACCTGCAGATCAACCGGGTAATTGGTTTGGGCAATCGCGGTTCAGAATCTACCATCGTTTTCGATCTGGAAGACACGATGGGAAACTCCAGCTGCGTGGCCTGTGGCGAATGCGTTCAACTGTGCCCCACTGGCGCGTTAGTCCCGGCTGATCCCCTTTTTAACCAGCAACCTACTACCAAAACTGACAGCATCTGTCCCTATTGCGGAGTCGGCTGCCAGTTGCAGTATCAGGTACAGGAGCAGAAAATCATCAATGTTGAGGGTCGAAATGGCCCTTCCAACCAGGGTAGATTGTGCGTTAAGGGGCGTTTTGGATACGACTATATAAGCCATCCGGATCGTCTGCAGAAACCATTAATTCGTCGCAGCGATATCGCTAAAACCAGCACACTGACATTTGATCCTGGCAAACCGGAAACACACTTTCGCGAAGCCAGCTGGGAAGAGGCTTTAACAGTAGTCGCCAAAGGGTTCACCAGACTCAAACAGCAATACGGGCCTCGTTCACTCGCCGGGCTCGGTTCGGCTAAAGGCAGTAACGAAGAAGCCTACCTGTTCCAGAAGCTTGTCCGAACCGGTTTTGGCAGTAACAACGTGGATCACTGTACCCGTTTATGCCACGCATCATCCGTTGCCGCCCTGCTCGAAGGTATAGGCTCCGCTGCGGTAACCGCCTCATTCATGCAGGTCATCCAGGCCGATGTTGCCATCGTCATCGGCTGCAACCCCGAATCCAACCATCCGGTAGCGGCCAATCTTTTTAAACAGGCAGCCCGCAACGGTACCCAGCTGATCATGATTGATTCGCGGGGGCACAGTATGCGCGAACATGCCAGCCGCCTGCTGCAGCTTACGCCGGGCTCAGACGTTGCCCTCATCAACGCCATGCTGCACGTAATTATCGAGGAAAAGCTATTCGACGCCGAATTTGTCCACCAGCGCATTGATGGCTTCGAAACGCTTTGTGAGCACCTTACAGAATATTCCCCGGAGGCCATGAGTGTTGTTTGCGGGATATCCGCCGAACAAATTCGAGAAGTTGCCCGACTTTTTGCCAGCGCTCCTCGGGCGATGATTTTCTGGGGTATGGGCATCAGTCAGCACACTCACGGTACTGACAACGTTCGTTGCCTGATTGCACTGGCGTTAATTTGTGGCCAGGTTGGCCGACCGGGCACCGGCCTGCATCCGTTACGCGGGCAAAATAACGTGCAGGGCGCATCCGATGCCGGGCTGATTCCAATGATGCTGCCTGACTACCATAGAGTCGATGATCCGGAAGCTTTAGCTGTTTATGAAGCGCTGTGGAAAACCCCTCTCGATAACCAACCCGGCCTTACTGTGGTCGAGATGATCGATGCCATGCACCGGGATGAGATTCGAGGCATGTATATTATGGGTGAAAATCCTGCCATGTCGGATCCGAACCTGTCCCACAGTCGCGCCGCTTTGGCACGGCTTGAACACCTCGTGGTTCAGGATCTGTTTGTAACCGAAACTGCGCAACTTGCGGATGTGATTCTGCCCGCCTCCGCCTGGCCCGAGAAAGAGGGCACTGTGACCAACACCAACCGGCAGGTACAGATGGGTCGTAAGGCGGTATCACTGCCTGGTGACGCTCGTCAGGACTTGTGGATTATCCAGCAAATAGCCAATGCCATCGGACTGAACTGGCACTACAGTGGCCCAGAGCAGGTTTATGTCGAAATGCAGCAAGCAATGTCATCGCTGAACAACATCGATTGGTGCAGGCTGCAACAGGAAGACTCTGTGACCTACCCTTGCCCGACACCGGGAACGGATGGCCTCGACGTATTGTTCACAGAACATTTCCCAACGGCCAACGGTAAAGCCAGATTAATTCCAGCATCCGTTATAGCCGCGGATGAACTCTGTGATGAAAAATATCCATTTATCCTGTCCACCGGCCGGCTTCTCGAGCATTGGCATACCGGCGCTATGACCCGGCGTAGTAAACCTCTTGATCTTCTTGAACCTGGTGCCATCGCCATCGTTAACCCGTTTACCTTACGAGCGAATAACCTGAAAACGGGAGATCTCGTGGAGGTAAGCAGTCGCCGGGGGCGAATCCGGGCACACTTACGATCCGATGAGGCAGTTGCTCCTGGCTCGGTATTTATTCCCTTCTGTTTCGCTGAAGGTGCTGCCAACATGCTCACCAATCCGAAACTGGACCCTTTCGGTAAAATTCCAGAGTTTAAATACTGCGCAGTTGCGCTCAACAAAGCAGAATAAACGAACGCGGCACGAGCTTTAAAGCACTCCGCCAATACAGCTTTTTGTGCCGCATGCCTCCCCCGGCCGATGCCTCAAACGTAAAAAGCCTCGCATGGCGAGGCTTTTTAATATAACTGAAGTTTGTCGGATATTAAGCCGACATGGATCCCTTCAGCTTCTTCATGGCATTTTTTTCGAGCTGACGAATTCGCTCTGCAGACACTCCGTACTGCGCAGCTAATTCATGCAAAGTCGATTTATTGTCTGATAACCAACGCTGCTGAAGAATATCCCGGCTACGATCATCTAGCTGAGACATTGCCTGCTGCAAGCTATCCATAGACTGCTGATTCCAGTCTGCTTCTTCCACTTGCGTAGCGGGATCAAAACGCTTGTCCTCAAGGTAATAGGCCGGCGCCTGATAGGCTTTATCTTCGTCATCGCCGTATGGGCTATCAAAAGCCGTATCCGGGCTGGACATCCGCCCTTCCATTTGGCGAACCGTCTTCTCTTCCACACCGAGATCATTGGCCAGACTGGTTACTTCTTCGTTGGTGAACCAGCCCAATCTCTTCTTGTTACTGCGCAGATTGAAGAACAGTTTACGTTGAGCCTTGGTGGTCGCAATCTTTACGATGCGCCAGTTGCGTAGAATATATTCATGGATTTCGGCCTTGATCCAATGTACGGCAAAAGACACCAAACGCACCCCTTTTTCAGGGTTAAAACGCTTAACCGCCTTCATTAAGCCAACATTGCCTTCTTGAATAAGATCCGCTTGTGCCAATCCATAACCGGAATAGCTGCGTGCGATATGGACCACAAAACGCAAATGGGCCATTACCATCTGGCGAGCCGCTTCCAGATCATTTTCAAAAAACAGACGCTCAGCCAACTCCCGCTCATGTTCAGCAGAAAGAATTGCCACGCTGCTAGCCGCACGCATATATGCATCGAGATCACGTCCCGGAACCAGCATCTCGACTCTTCGCAGTTCATTACCCATTGATTAAAACTCTCCTTCTCAAAAAACGGTGAATTGTTGATGAGGGTTACACTTGGTGTGCGATTCTATCACTCCTCTTATAAGAGTGCGAAGCCTCCAAAAAGTTCCTTTTTAGACTAATAAGGCATAAGAGTATGACGACGTATTACCTGCGCTTAAAGGCTTATCACTCCATTCACGACAGCGTATACCCGTACAACAGATTGCTAGCGGGGTTCTATATCTCGCAGATGCCGGAAACTGGCAAGCCAGGCTCCACACCATCCCAACAGTGCACCGCTGACCACCAGTAACAGGGTTGCTTCCAGACCAAGGCCCTGTAATTCAAACCGACTTTGGTATAGCTCTGCCAAACGCTCCGCTGGGCCTTCCACAAGCAACACTAAAACCTGAACCAGAAACGCGGCAATTAAGCCCGCACTGGCTCCATACCACAGGCCGGTATACAGGAATGGACGACGAACATAGGCGTCACTACCACCCACCAGTTTAATAACGACTATTTCGCTTCGGCGGTTCTCAATGGCAAGGCGGATCGTATTTCCAATAACCAACAACACCGCCATGGCCAAAAGCGTCGCTAATAACCACGAGGCACGCTCGGTCAATTGCAAAATTTGCCGTAGTCGCTCGATCCATTCGAGATCGAGGCTTGCCAGATCTACCTGAGGTAAAGCTTGCATCTCTGCGACCAGCTTTCCCCCGCCATCGCCCTGCAAGGCACCCAACTCCGGTCGCAATACCAGAATGGCCGGCAATGGGTTGTTATCCAGCTGAGCCGTGATATCTGCTAAACCTGAATACTGTTCAAATTCAGCCAGCGCCTGATCCGCTGATAAATACACCAATGATTCAATGCGGGAATCGGCTGACAGTCGCTTCATCAGCTCGACTGGCTCGCTGTTTGTGCGCAAATACAGGGTTAATTGTGGCGTGCCATCCCAACCAGCGCTCAGCTGCTTGATATTGTTCACAGCCACCATCATTACGCTGGGCAGCACCAGGGCAATCGCCATCACCAGACAGGTCATTAAACTCGCAACCGGTGTCGATGCCAGTCGGGACAGACTCTGCCGACACATCTGTTGGTGATGCAACAGTGCACCACTAACGCGTTCACTACTGTCAGGGCGCGCTTTTCGCCTTACCTGGAATTTTTTACGCGATTTAGCTTCTACAGCTCGCCGCTCATCCGCCGAAGAACGGCGAGGTGTTGCAGTAGCTCCGCGAATAGTATTTTTGGTGCGTGACGCCCCCCGCCCACTATCAACCATCGGCCACCAGCCTCCCCTCTTTAAGGGTCAACACCCGGTGACGCATACGGGCGATTAGAGCAAGGTCATGACTCGCAATCAACACGGTAACCCCTACCTGATTAAAACGTTCGAACAACGCCATAATCTCTGCCGATAATTTGGGATCAAGGTTACCGGTAGGCTCATCCGCAAGTAATAAACTCGGCTTGTGAACGACAGCACGAGCAATACCTACTCGCTGCTGTTCACCGCCAGAAAGTGCTATAGGAGAGAGTTTTTCCTTATCCAGCAAGCCCACCTGATCCAGTGCAGCCCGCACCCGTTTACCCGTATCCTGAGCGGAATAACCGGCTATTTGCAACGGCAGGGCAACGTTTTCAAAGACTGATCGATCGAACAGCAATTGGTGATTCTGGAATACGACGCCTATTTCGCGTCGTAGTGCAGGTATCTGGCTTCGTCCCATAGAGCGGAGGTTGCGCCCCCCCACTCGAACCTGACCCTGGGTTGCACGCTCCATCAGCATAATCAATTTCAACAGGGTGCTCTTTCCGGCGCCCGAGTGGCCGGTTAAAAAAACCATTTCGCCACGATCTACCTGGAAGCTGGTATCTTCGAGACCTATTTGCCCGGTTGGGTAGCGCTTACTTACTTGATCAAACTGTATCACTGGTCAGGGAATCCAAACTGCAACGTGCTATCCATACCATCCATTCTATAAACGATCCATATCAAATAAGGCGTCGACAAACTCATCCGCTACAAAGGGTCGCAGGTCATCGATCTGCTCACCAACTCCCAAAAACCGAATAGGCAGCTTCATCTGCTGGGCCATAGCAAAGACAATACCGCCTTTGGCGGTACCATCCAATTTGGTCAGCGCCATTCCGGTCAGTTTTACCGTTTCATTAAACTGCTTAGCCTGGTTCAGGGCATTTTGACCGGTTCCGGCATCTACCACTAATAACACCTCATGGGGCGCTGCTTCGTCAACCTTGCCCATCACCCGCTTGATCTTTTTCAGCTCCTCCATCAGGTTGTCCTTGTTATGAAGTCGGCCTGCGGTATCTGCGATCAACACATCAACATTACGAGCTTTAGCGGCTTCTACCGCATCGTAAATCACTGAAGCACTGTCTGCGCCGGTATGTTGGGCAATCACCGGGATCTCATTACGCTCGCCCCACACCTGCAACTGCTCAACAGCTGCGGCACGGAAGGTATCGCCGGCAGCCAGCATTACCTTTTTCCCTTCGAGTTGAAGGCGTTTTGCCAGCTTACCAATGGTGGTCGTTTTACCGACACCATTAACGCCAACCACCAAAATGACAAACGGCTTCTGCCTGGCATCGATGTAAAGCGCTTCATTGGCAGGTTCCAACAAATTACGCAGCTCAGTTTTTAACGCACTGAGCAATGCGTCTGCATCATCCAGCTCTTTATACTCAATGCGCTGAGTTAGCCCATCGATAATTTCACGGGTCGCCTCCATACCAACATCAGCGATCAAAAGCTGGGTCTCAAGCTCCTCCATCAGGTCATCGTCGATCTCTTTTTTACCAATAAAAAGAGTGGTCACTCCATCAACCAAACCAGAGCGGGTTTTGCTTAGCCCACGTTTCATGCGGCTGAAAAAGTTTGTCTCTTCCAGCTCTTCGACCCTGGGGGCTTCACTGGCTGTGAATTTCAAAGCTTCATTAGCAACCGCCGAGGGTGCTTTTCCCTCAGTCTTAACTTCAACAGAATCTGCGACATTTGCACTTGGCGGTGCCGTCACGGATTCACTTTCTATTGAAGATTCTGATGTTTGGGATGACTCTTTATCACGCGTCCAAAACCAGCGTTTATTTTCCGACATGACTAAATCCCGGGGATTTCCCCCATTCAATGGAACCAATTGGTTTTAGGGCTATCTATTGTTCCTGTGTGCAGTAGAACCTGCACTGCGCGATAGCCCGCCACCAGATTAATGGGGTATCCTAACACTAGTTTACCGTCTTCGATATTCGTAATAGTTCACTACAGGACATGCCTCACCATGCGCATTTCATGGCTCTTGCCGAGAGCTGCATCACTGCTTGCACTGCTGCTTTCTTTATCGTTCGCCACCTCGTCCAGCTTTGCTGCCGAAAATACTACCCATGAGTTCGTATTGCCTAATGGACTCAAGCTGATTGTTCGTGAAGATCATCGGGCACCCATTGTAGTATCGCAAGTGTGGTACCGAGTGGGCAGTAGCTACGAAAGCTTTGGCACCACAGGTTTATCTCACGTGCTTGAACACATGATGTTCAAAGACACCAAGCGACTTGAAACCGGGGAGTTTTCGCGAATCATGGCGAGCGTCGGTGCCAGCGAGAATGCCTTTACCACCCGCGATGCCACTGGATATTTCCAGGTATTAGCGGCCAACCGTTTACCATTAAGCTTCGAACTTGAAGCCGAACGCATGCATAATCTGGTGATCTCGGAAGAGGAATTCAAGCGGGAAGTGCAGGTGGTTATGGAGGAGCGTCGTCAACGTGTCAGCGATAAGCCCCAAGGCTTAACCTACGAGAGATTTCAATCAACTGCGCATCAAGCCAGCCCCTATTCCAACCCGGTAATCGGTTGGCAGCAGGACCTTGAATCAATGACTGTTGAAGATCTTCGCCACTGGTACCAGAAGTGGTATACCCCGAACAACGCCATCGTTGTGGTCGTGGGTGACGTGAATGCCGACGAGGTTCTGGCTCAGGCAAAGCAATATTTTGGCCCACTTGAATCACGCGAACTGCCAACAGTGAAGCCCCTGATCGAAATTAACGAGCCCGGTGAGCGTACCATTTCACTTGCTCTGGAAAACGCCCACCTGCCGAGCCTTTTTATGGGTTTCAACGTACCGGTAATCGCTACCAGTGAAATTGAGTGGGAACCCTACGCGTTGCGGATGTTGTCTGGTGTTCTCGATGGTGGCTATAGCGCTCGAATAGAAAGCGAACTGGTGCGCGGGCAGGAGATAGCTTCGAGTGCCGGTGTAGGCTATAGCGCTTTCACTCGGGGCGACAGCTTGTTCATCATCTCCGGAATACCCAACACCGAGAAGGGGCATGATATTGCAGAACTCGAAGCCGCTATCTGGCAACAGATTGACACCCTCAAACAAACACCTCCAAGCGTTGAAGAGCTCGACCTGATCAAGGCACAGATCACCTCCTCTCTCATCTACCAAAAAGACTCCATCTCAAGCCAGGCGCAGCAGATTGGCTCCCTGGAAAGTATCGGACTCAGCTGGCGCCTGGCTGATCTGGATCTTGAACGCCTTAATGCGATTACCCCAGAGCAAATACAACAGGTTGCTAAAAAATACCTGACCCGCGAGCGGCTAACAGTGGCCACACTGACTCCCAAGCCCGCAGACACCCAACCGGAAAGTTAAAGGTTCACTACACCCATGAAAAATCAGAATGTTCGTATGAACCCTGTTTCCCTGTTTGCACTGGCCCTCCTAATACCGTTACTTTTGATGCTAAACGGCTGCGCGAGCAGTGACGTATCAAACACACCATCAGAAGGAACAGAAGAAACAGAAGAAACAGCAAACACAGAGCGTACATTGCCACCGGCAAACGAGCGCTTTTCCAGCCTTGCTCAAATCGAACAAAACCCCGCGGTCAAGCGTCGTCCGCTAGATATTCAACACTGGCAAACAACCCATGGGGCGCGAGTCTATTTCATGGCAGCACCGGAGTTGCCCATGCTCGATTTGCGAATCGTGTTCGATGGAGGCTCTGCCCGCGATGGCAACCAGGCGGGAGTAGCCATGCTCACCAGCAGCCTGATAGGTGAAGGCACCCAACAGCTGAATTCCAGACAGATCGCCCAGGGGTTTGAGGGATTAGGCGCCGAATTTGGCAGCAGTTCCTACCGCGATATGGCTATTTTGTCTTTACGCAGCCTGACCGATTCTAACTTGCTCGAACCAGCCCTGGCGCTGTTTCTAGAGGTTACCAGCCAGCCAACCTTTCCTGCCGAGGCTGTAACGCGCACCAAAAACCAGGCATTGGCTTCGTTGCAGTACCAAAAACAACAGACCGGTAAATTGGCCAATCTGGCATTCTTTAGCAAACTGTACGGCACACACCCCTATGCCAGCCCAAGCCAGGGCACCGAACAGAGCATTCGAGACATCACACGTAATGATCTGCAGCACTTCTTCGAGCGCTACTATGTTGCCAGTAATGCGGTGATTTCTCTGGTCGGTGATCTTGATCGTGCGCAGGCCGAAATCATCGCCGAACGCGCCAGTAGATCACTTGCCGCTGGCGAGCGCGCTCCGGCACTACCCGATGTATCCGCTCCTAAAACGGCAATAAATCAACACATCGACCACAATAGCCAGCAAACCCAGATAATCGTTGGTGGGCTCGGTATCGCACGTGGCGATGATGATTACGTCGCCCTTTACGTGGGTAATGAAATCCTCGGTGGCGGCGGTTTCGGTTCCCGCCTGATGGAAGAGATACGTGAGAAGCGCGGCCTTAGCTACGGGGTTTACAGCTATTTTTCTCCCATGCATTCGCGCGGCCCATTCCTGGTCAGCCTGAAGACCCGCGCCGACCAGAGTGAACAGGCATTGCAGGTAGTAAACGACACGCTCAGCAAGTTCCTTTCAGAGGGACCGAGCGAGCAGGAACTGATCACCGCCAAACAAAATATTCTCGGTAGCTTTCCGCTCAGTACCGCCAGCAACAGAAGCATCGTTGGACAGCTCGGATCAATAGGGTTTTATGATTTGCCTCTTGATCACCTGGATCGTTTTCTTACCAGAGTCGAGCAGGTGGACAGGCAACAGATCCGCGAAGCATTCCAGCGCTATATCGACAACGATAAATTAATTACCATTACTGTGGGCCAACCTTTAGTTCCAGAAACAGTTCCAGAAACAGTGCCTGTGGTAAGTAACGACAACTAATGGCCAGAACTCGTCGTAACACCGGTCCAGTAGCCTCCAAACCATCCCGGGTTCGTATTATTGGCGGCCAATGGCGCGGACGAAAGCTGCCGGTCTGCACTCAACCCGGGTTGCGACCAACCCCTGACCGGGTACGGGAAACGCTGTTCAACTGGCTCAGCGCCTGGGTCCCGGGAAGCCACTGCCTGGACTGCTTCAGTGGCACTGGCGCACTAGCGCTGGAAGCTCTTTCGAGGGGTGCGGAGCGCGCACTGATGATCGAATCGAGCCGAGACGTAGCGGGCCAGTTACGCGACAATCTCGAACTATTGAATGCTCTGCATGCGCGAGTGCAAACCGGTAACAGCTTGCAGCTGCTGGATACACCCGCTGATCAACGTTATGACCTGGTATTTCTGGATCCGCCTTTTCGCGAGGAGATGCTGGTTCCCTGTGCTCGACTACTTGAGGAGCATAACTGGCTGGCAAAAGACGCCATGATCTATGTCGAAGCAGAAAGCGAATGGTCGATGGCAGGACTTCCCCGGAACTGGCAACTGTATCGTGAAAAAAAGGCCGGGCAGGTTGCCTACCGACTGTTCCAACGGAGCACTTAAAACTGCCCTCTTGAGCCTTTGAGTTCCTCCTGGACGATTTTACCGGCTTCAATTAAACGCTGGTTGCCTGCATATCGTTTTGAATTCTGCAGCAATGCTGCGCATACCACACGAAACACCTGTACATCCCCCATTGCTGAATGGAGATATTGTGACAACCGAGGAACCTCCTCTATCGCCTTGTTCATAATGTGGACGCCGAGCCAATCAATAATTTCACGATATTCCGGACTTATACGAAAGCTCATTAGCCTGGGATCAGGTGAAGGTGAACTCTGCGTTGATATTAAACTGGCGGGCAGTGCAATTTTCCAGGCGTCCGGTACCTCTTCAAAATAGCCCCGTGTAACCCGCAATCCTATCTTAATCACTGCTGTTTTCGACGGCTTGCCACTGCCCAACAGTTGTTGCAAATGGATAGCAATCTCTTCAATTGAATCCTCATCGGCTTTACTTAACCTGAGCGGTGAAGGGCGAGCTGTATCGATATTGCTCATACCTCAACCTCCCGGGGCAAGGGTGTGAAAAACTCATCCATCATGGGCTCCACCTGCTTTCTGGCAAATTCGGTTAAAAATGCTCTTTCCAGGGTCATAATCTGATACACCCCGCGCTTGATCATCATCGACGTCAGATTTTCATCGGCGTCATCCAGCGCAAGCGTTCGCAAAAAACCAACCCATGAAGTCATGATGATCCAGCTATTAGCAGACAACGCACTGACCTCTTCCGGCGTTGCCTTGAGATAACCTGCACCCACTAATCCCTGAAAAATAGCATTGCCCCTTTGTAAGGAGTAACGAGCCAGCTCACTGTATCGTTTCCGTAATTCTGGGTCGCTGGCCAGCATATGCTCGATATCCCGATGCAGGAATCGATAGCGCCACATCCCATCAAAGATACCCTCAAGATAGCCGCGCTTATCTTCCAGCGTCAATCCGCGCCCTTCGGGTAGCTGCAGGGTACTTTTGATCTCTTCTTCGTAGCCTACATACAGCTCAAAGATGATCTGCTGTTTATTGCGAAAGTGGTAATAGAGATTACCAGGAGAGATCGCCAGCTCGGCAGCGATATGATTGGTGGTGACATTGCGCTCTCCTTTTGCATTGAACAGCACCAGACTCGTCTGAAGTATTCGGTCGCGTGTTTTAAGTTTGCCCACCAGTATGTCCGCCTATAATAAGTTCACTTTCCAAGTATTTGATCTCTATTTGACACATTAGAGCAATTACTCTAAATTTACCAGATTCCTATCGAGTGTCATTTATCAAAGATTCTCTAAGCAACAAGTACAGCAACGAGGGCAATTATGTCGACTGAACTCAGCCATATAAATCAACATCAGCAACAAATCGAACAGATGCACAACATCTTCGAAAGCCAACAGTCCGCCTTTCGAGCAGCCCCTGGTCCAGACGCGGCTTATCGTATCGCGGCACTCAAGAAGCTCAAAAAAATAATTATTGATAACCAGGAGCAACTGATTGACGCCATTAGCGAAGACTTCGGTGGCCGAGCCCGTGATGAATCCCTGTTGGCAGAAATCATGCCCAGTGTACAAGGCATTAATTATGCCATTAAACACATCAAGCGATGGATGAAACCCAGCAAGCGACACGTCGGGGCTCATCTGGCACCCGCGAAGGCAAGGGTCATTTATCAACCACTTGGTGTAGTAGGCATCATCGCGCCCTGGAACTATCCGCTGTTTCTCGCCATCGGACCATTAGCCACAGCCCTTTCCGCCGGCAACCGGGCGATGATCAAGATGTCGGAATTCACCCCGCGAACTTCGGCATTGCTGGCAGAGTTGCTGTCGACAGTTTTTGACGAAAATGAAGTTGCCGTTATTGACGGTGAAGCCGAAATTGCCGCTCGCTTTAGTGAAATGCCTTTCGATCATATTTTGTTTACCGGCTCAACCAGTGTGGGGCGCCATGTCATGCGCGCTGCTGCCGACAATCTGACCCCTGTCACCCTTGAACTCGGCGGTAAATCACCGGCCATTGTTGCCGACGACATCCCTCTGGCGGTTGCCGCCGAGCGCATCTGTTTCGGTAAATCCTTTAATGCCGGACAAACCTGCGTGGCTCCGGACTACATCCTCATCCCCCGCGCTAAAGAGCAGGCCTTTATCGATGCCTACCAGGAGGTGTTCAAGCGCCTCTACCCGACCCTCAAGGGCAACAACGATTACACCCACATAATCAACCAACGTCAGCACTCCCGATTGCAAGGTTGGTTAAAGGATGCTGAAGAGAAAGGGGCCACTATCACTAAAGTAAGTGACGATGGTGATGAGGCCAGTCGTTGTATGCCTCTGCATTTCGTACAAAATGGCAGCGATGACATGAGTGTTATGAAAGACGAAATTTTTGGCCCTATTCTGCCCATCGTGCCCTACGATACCCTCGAACAAGCACTGGACTACGTGAAAGATCGCCCGCGACCTCTGGCGCTCTATTATTTTAGTTACAACAAAGCGAGTCAGGAACAGGTCATGCAATCCACCCATTCCGGCGGTGCCTGCATCAACGAAACCCTGTTTCATGTGGCTGTCGATGATATGCCTTTTGGCGGTGTCGGGGCTTCAGGCATGGGGCATTATCACGGCCACGAAGGCTTTCTAACCCTCTCCAAGGCGAAAGGTATATTTACCAAACAAAAATTCAACGGGGCCCGCATGATGTTCCCCCCCTATAACAAATGGATTCACAAAATGGTCTACAAGCTATTCATTCGTTA
>JAUXFT010000191.1 GCA_030622755.1 Aestuariirhabdus sp.
ATCATGGCTGGTTCTGGATGATTCCGTTTAAGGATGGCAGTATGAGTGTTGGTGCAGTTTGTTGGCCTCACTACTTGAACTCGCGCTCAACGGATGTTGAGCAATTTCTGTGGGATACGATTGCATTATGCGCGCCGGTAGCAAATCGTATGAAAGAGGCGAAATTAACGACCCCGGTTATTGCAACAGGGAATTTCACTTATGCGGCATCTCATATGGCCGGCAATGGCTATTTGATGGTGGGTGATGCATTTGCTTTTCTAGACCCGGTTTTTTCAAGCGGCGTACTGTTAGGAATGGCGGGTGGTTTAAAAGGCGCCAAAGTTATTGATACAATACTGGATAACCCGGAAAAAATGGAGCAGTTGCTCAAGAAGCATGATAAAGAAATAAGAATGGCACTAAAAGCACTCTCATGGTTCATTTACCGAATAACTCAACCTGCAATGCGTTACTTGTTCATGGTGAGGACTGAGAGGCGTGCAAAAAGAGAGAAGGGAGTGACATCCTTACTGGCTGGAGATTTGTTTCGGGATTTGCCTATTGGCCGACATTTGCTCGTATTCAAGTTTTATTATTATGCCTTGTTCATGCTTGGCTTTCGTAAGAACTTACGCTCTCTGCGTAAGCGAAAAATTGATTTGCGTGGGGGCCCCACCAAAGTAAAAGAGGCTAATTTCAATTTGTGATGGCTTGCTTTGTTAAGTTGAGTTTAGTGGAAAAGTCAGGTTGAATATGAACCAGCGTGCCTTCAAAAATAATTGCGAAATTATATTTATTAACCCTCCTTATGAGAATATTGCGCCGGGGTATGAGTTTGTTAAACATATAACAAACAATGCCCCATCTCTTGGCCTATTGCATTTGGCGGCAGAAGTACGGGAGCATGGTTACCAACCTTCAATAATTGAGAGTAATATATTCAATCTGACCATCGAGCAGGTTGCTGAAAGAGTTATCAATAAGAAACCGGCATACGTCGGAATTACTTTATTTACAGTTGGTGTATGGGGTGCAGCATCGATAGCTCGAAAAATAAAACAAGGCTCACCTGATACCATAATCATAGTGGGTGGCCCCCATATAGCGTCAATGGGAAAGGAAACAATTAAACGCTTTAATGAATTTGATTATGCGGTTAATGGTGAAGGCGAAAAAATCCTTGTAGAACTGCTAACGGCATTGAAGGCGGGCGCGACTTTAATGCAGGTTCCTGGTGTCATTTTTAGGGAGCATTCATTTGTGCATGTTACGCCCGGCAAGCCCATTAATCGTGTGTTAGATGAATTGCCTATGCCGGCATGGGACTTGTTACCTGATTTCCCGGGGGCGTATAAACCAGCTATCTATGATTTTCCACGTGGTCCGGTTGCAACTATCGCGGCTTCGCGTGGCTGCCCATTTCATTGCAAGTTCTGTGATACGTCTACCTTTGGTGACAGGGTAAGACATTATTCTCCTGTTAAGGTGTTTGAAATGATGCAGCATCTGCATGATGTCTATGGCATACGTCATATCATGTTTGTCGACGATCTTTTCCTTGCGAGTAAAGTGCGTGTAACTGAGCTTTGCAACATGATTCTTGATTCTGGGATAAAAATGACCTGGAGTTGCACTGCTCGCGTGGATACAGTTAAACCGGGTGTGTTGGAGTTGATGGAAAAAGCAGGCTGCTGGGAAATATCATTTGGTTTGGAGACGGGCTCAAATCTATTGTTGAAAAAAATGGACAAAGTCGCAGAGGTGGAAAAATCAGAACAGGCAGTAAGCTGGACAGCTGAAGCGGGTATTCGTACCAAAGGATTGTTTATGCTTGGTTTTCCTGGCGAGGATAAAGATACGATCGCACAGACTAAGGATTTCATTCGTCGCATACCAATGACTATCATGAACCTGACTAAATTTACGCCGTATCCAGGTTCACCTATTTACCGAGAGTTATATGGTGCCAATATTAAGGAAGATCATTGGGAAAAAATGAATGGAATGAATTTTGTTTGGTCTCCAGAAGGGTTGTCGGTAGAAGAGCTCGATCGACAATACCAGGAAATTCTGGTGGCCTTTTATCGAAGGCCTAAAATTGGGCTCCATTACATGAAGCTTACCTTTATGTATCCAAATCATTTCGTACGGCTTTTGCGTTTTGGTCTTGGTTATTTAAATGCCAAGGCCAAGAGCTTTTTGTCAGGGCGCAAAGGGCTGCTGGTCAAATCTCATGATACATCGCTGGATTAGCCCCTGACCTACTATAGACCTATCCGTTAGTTGGTAAAGAATCCTTCCATTCCAAGTGATGAGCTACTTCTAATATCGGCCTGAAAGACTTGTATGTGATATTTGTCAGTGCACCTGGTTTGTAGTGTTTCAAGGCTGTGACCAGCATGTTATGGGTTGCGGAGTATGCTTAAAAGCATTCACAAGGCACTACGAGTCATTTCCACGCACATGAAGCTTTTCCTGGCCTATGCCCGGTGGCACGGAGATAGCCGACCGCACTCCGCAAGCGAAGGAGGCGGGCACAGGGGCAATGAAGTGTCATGACATGAGGTCTGGACGATTATTTTAACTTTACTACTCTTCCCTTCAGTGCCACACCAGCCATGATGGCGCCGGCACCGCATTCAAATTCGGTGTCACTCTTGAATTCAACGCTTTTGTAGCTGCTGATAATGTTGATGACAGCATTGCCGCCTTCTCTGTGGGCCCGCTCTTGTAGGCTGATCATGGCCGACAGGAAGACCCATTCGCAGGCTTCCTGATCAGATTTGTTGAAGGCATTGGTTTTTCTGTTGCTGGCGATTTGGTCGAACTTTTTCGCTATCGAACCATGCTTCTGATCACCGAAATAGAAGCGTATTCCAGTGTCAAGTTTTTGTTTCGCAGTCTCTGTGGAGAGGGCCTCTTCTATGGAAAAGCGAAGTCGGTCATCACGGCTTGCAGCCTGAGCTGAGTACAGAACGATAATGGCGGTAAATAGTGTCGTGGCTAGTTTTCGCATTATTTCTTCTCCTCGTATTTTGCAGGGTTTAAGTTGAAATTATGTGTTACCAACGTTTGAAAATCAACGAAGTATTGATTCCCCCAAAGGCGAAATTATTGCTCATCACATATTCACAGTGTAGTTTACGACCACTGCCAATGATGTAATCCAGATCGCCGCATTGGCTATCGGGTGTTTCGAGATTCAGAGTAGGGGTAAACCAATTTGAGTTCATCATGTTTATGGTCGCCCAGGCTTCAATGGCACCGCAGGCGCCTAGGGTATGACCCAGATTGCCTTTGAGTGTGCTGATGGGAATGTTGCTGCCGAATAGGCGATTGGTCGCTTGGGATTCCGCAATGTCTCCCCGATCCGTGGCTGTGCCATGGGCATTGATGTAACCAATGGCGTTCTTGCTCAGCATGGCATCATCCAAGGCGAGTTGCATAGCTCTACTCATGCTTTCTGGCTCTGGTTGGGTGACGTGTCCACCGTCAGAATTAGTACCAAAGCCGACAATTTCTGCCAGGATTTTTGCGCCGCGGCTGAGGGCGTGTTCAAGCTCTTCCAGTATCAGTGTGCCGGCTCCTTCGCCGATAACCAGACCGTCCCGCTGCTGATCGAACGGTCTGGGGGTCTGGTCGGGGGTTCTGTTTTTGATGCTTGTGGCGTACATGGCGTCGAACACGACGGCTCCCGAGACGCACAGCTCTTCGGCGCCGCCTGCTACCATCAACTTCTGTTTGCCGTATTTGATGGCCTCAAAGGCGTAACCGATGCCTTGGCTACCAGAGGTACAGGCACTGGAGGTGGTGATGATGCGCCCCTTTATGCCGAAAAAGACACCGACGTTGACGGGTGCCGTATGTCCCATCATGCGGATATAGCTGGTGGCTGTTACGGCGCCTACGTTGTTATGGGTTACCATGTTGACAAATTCTTTGATGGCATCGACACTCCCGGAGGACGAGCCATAAGATATGCCCATGTCACCACTGGATAGTATCGGATCACCGAGCAGGTCGCTGTCCTCCAGGGCCAGTTCTGTTGCCCGGGTCGATAACAAGGAAACCCGGCTCATGGAGCGGGTTTTTTTCCGTAAATAATGCGACGGTTTTTCAAAGTCAGTCACAGGCCCCGCCAAACGGGTATTGAGGTCTGAAAAGGCATCCCATTCGGGCATGTAGCGGATGGCACTGACCTTGTTTTTCAGATTAGTGCTGAAATCTGCCCAGTTGTTACCTAGCGAGCTGATAACTCCGGTTCCGGTGATGACGACTCGTTTGGTCATTAGCACATCCCGCCGTTGATTGAGATGACCTGGCGGGTAATGTAGGCCGCGTCATCGGAGCAGAGGTAACTGACCAGCCCAGCTACTTCGTCCGCTTTTCCCATTCTGCGTAAGGGGATCATTTTTAGTGCTTCATCCAGTTGAACCTGATCCATCATCTCGGTTTCGATGAGACCGGGCGCCACACAATTGACGGTAATCTTCCGTTTGGCCAGTTCCACGGCCAGAGCTTTGGAGGCACCGATGATACCTGCCTTGGCGGCGCTGTAGTTTACCTGCCCACGGTTGCCCATAAGTCCGGAAACGGAGGAGAGGGTGACGATTCGTCCTGGTTGCCGGCGGCGCACCATGGGCATGACTATTGGTTGTAGTACGTTGTAAAAACCGTCTAGATTGGTGTGAATGACTTCGTCCCAGTCAGCTTCTGTCAGTGCTGGAAAAGCGGCGTCTCGGGCCAGCCCGGCGTTACAGATTACACCGTAGTAGGCATCGTTGGCTTCGATGTCCTGTTGCAAAACATGGGCAGCCTGGTCACGGTCAGCGATATTAAACTGGAGAATGCGGCCATTGCCGCCCTCGTCGCGGAGCTCCGCAAGGGTTTGTTCGGCTGCCTCGTGGTTGTTGCGGCAATGGAGGACGATATGGTAGCCATCTTTGGCTAGACGCAGGGCAATGGCTTTGCCGATTCCGCGGCTGGAGCCGGTAACTAATACAGATTTCACAATATTTAGCTGCTTTTGATGATGTTCTGGATGTTATCCGGCTGTATAGCCTTGACCTGAGCCTCAGCTAAAAGTCTATCTGAATGGATTGTGCAGTTAAAGGCTGCGAGATTGTTTTCGTCCATGTAGATTTGTTTGACTCTAATGGTGATTTTGGAGTCGCGCCGGAAGTGTGTTTCTCGGGCCTCATATTTCCGCGTGCCGAGCAGGAGACCAATTCGCACCGGTTCGCCTTTTTTCAGAGCGCGAATTCCGGCCAGCGCACATATGGCCTGAGCCATATATTCGAGGCCTACCCAAGCGGGTACATTGCCATCCAGGTCGCTGAACAGATTGCCGTCATGGTGTAGCACAGTGGCTTCTAAATAGTCTTTACCCCATGATTCGATACGATCCAGCAGAATCATTTCGCCGCGATGGGGTAGCAGATCAGAAACGGAATTGAAAAGTTTTGAAGTCGCCAAGAAATAGTCTCGCTTTATTGATTTCAAGAATGATCCAGTAGGCTGGATCGTACGCTCAAGCGATAATCCGACATTCTGCTGATGTAGTCAAAATTGCCACTCCAGGGCGACGACGAATGTCGATAAATCTCCGCCACCAGCTGTTGTTGATAGTGCACGTGGCGGATATGCATTTGTTCTTCGAAATACCAGTCTCGATTTCCTTCACCAGTGTTCAGCGCAGCTAGGGGCCAGAATATTATCTGCAGCTCCCACAGTAGTTTTTCGAGAGACATCTTAATGGAGATCGGGCCGCCACGATCGACCGTTAGCTGCTGGCCATTGAAGCTCAGGGTTGCCAGACGTTGGCCCAGTGGGCCGAGGATGAGCAGATAGATTCGCTCGGCATCCACATTCAACACTGCCTCCCAGTGGTGGCTGACATCTCCCTGGTTGATGTCAAGTTTCAGCAAGAAAGTAGCCGAGCGCTCGAGGGCGTCCGGCGGTAACAGCTGGAAGTTACGCTGCTGGGCCGCGTCAAACGGCGTAACGCAGCCCGTCAGCAGCATAAACCAGCCCAGAGTGGCCCAGAGTTCAGAAATGCGGCTGTGGCGAAGCTGTGGCTGGGTTAACTTCAGTACCCTTCCTCGCTCGGGTTATGGAAACGGCGCACTGGCGACAGGCGGGCGACGGCGGGAGCCAGGATCAGATTAAGGATACTGCCGAAAGTCGGAGGCCAAGCGGTCTTAGGAAGACAAGAC
>JAUXFT010000225.1 GCA_030622755.1 Aestuariirhabdus sp.
AAAACTTCCCAGGGCAATCTCGTGTCCACCACCGAGCGTTAGCAATCTATGCCCATTATTAAGGATTTTATGGCAGTACTCTGTGAGTTCCTGCTGGGCCTCTTTTAACGCACCATCATTTAATACAGAGTCATTTAATAAAGAGTCATTTAATAAAGAGTCATTTAATAAGGATTCACTTACTAAAGAGTCACTTGGCACGGCATCACTTAACAAGGAATCACTTAACACAGCATCATCTGATAAAGATTTCTCAGACTGATGGCTTTGACACCAAATATTGCCGGCATCGTACAGTGGTGAGTTTAAGGTGGCGGGTAGGTTGGCCAGTGCACGCCGCAGGGCGTCAGGCCCTTTCCGTGCGCCAGGGCGTCCTTGATTCAGGCGCACACCTTCATCGCAGGCAAAGCCGATAATTGCGATGCCTGAATCGATGTCGGTGTTTTTGGGTAGTGTGTGAACTCGATGATGCCAGCGTTCACCGCGCACGCCATCAATGGGATCGTTTCTTCCTTGCCATAACGTCATATCAGGTAGCTGATACATGCTCACCTTCCTTGAGGATAATTCGTGGTGTGTTGACAGCAAACTGCCAAACCAGTTCAGCAGGGTTATCAATTTCCCACAGTAGCAAGTCTGCGCTGTAACCGATTTTTAATTGGCCGCGTTGATGTTGCATGCCAAGGGCTCGTGCGGCATTTCGTGTTACGCCGCTTAACACCTCTTCTGCGCTGAGACCAAAAAAGGTTGCTGCCATTTGCATCGCCATCCTCAAAGAGGCGAGTGGGCTGCTACCGGGATTAAAGTCGCTGGCAACGGCGATGGGTACCTTATGCTGGCGCAATAACTCGACGGGAGGGATTTTTGTTTCATGCAAAAAGTAGAAGGCGGCGGGCAGCAGGGTTGCAACGGTATCGGAACGAGCCAGAGCCATAATGCTGGTTTCATCAAGGTATTCCAGATGATCAACCGATAGCGCCTGGTAATCAGCAGCAAGGCGAGAAGCGTGCAGGTTACTCAGTTGTTCTGCATGAACTCTTACCGGCAAGCTATGCCGAGTTGCACTCTTGAATACGCGTTCGCACTGCTTGAGATCGAAACCGATGTTTTCACAAAAAATGTCCACAGAATCAGCTAATCGCTCTGCTGCAACGGCGGGAATCATCTCGTCGCACACCAGTTCTATATAGTCATCTGCCCGTCCGGCATACTCTTCTGGTAGAGCGTGCGCACCAAGAAAACTGTTATGTACGCTAACCGGAAACTGCTGCTGCAACTGGCGGGCAGTACGCAACATGCGCAACTCGGTTTCGGTGTTTAAGCCATAGCCCGACTTGATTTCGATAGCGGTGACGCCCTCATTCAGAAACGCTTGCAGGTGCTGACTGGCGCGCTTCAACAGTTGTTGGTCGCTGGCGGCTCGAGTCGCTGTCACGGTAGAACGAATACCGCCGCCCTGTTCGGCGATCTGTTGATAACTGGCACCTTGCTGGCGCAGCTCAAATTCGTTACAGCGGTTGCCGGCAAACACCAGATGGGTATGACAATCGATAAGCCCGGGGGTTACCCATCCGCCGGCGCCATCAGTAATATCTTCGCAGCTGTGTTCTGGCAGCTGGTTGGCCTCTCCCAGCCAGGCAATGTTCCCCTGGTGAATAGCGATGGCGCCATCGTGGATAGCCCCATAAGGCTGTGAATGGTCGGGATTCATGGTGGCCAGGTGGACATTGGTCCAGAGGGTATCCCAATGGGGTTTCACGGCTGTCTCCGGGTGAGCTCTTTAATGCCGGTGAAGGGTATCGGCGGCACGGTCTATAGGGACGGTATATAAGAGTGACGATAGAGCACAGTTTGGATCGTCGCTCACTTTTTTATATGGAATAGTTGTATGGAATGGTTACATGAAAATAGTTGCATCAGAATACTTGTATATAGTTGTATATACAAGTATTCTCGCCTCATTAATGTTGTCATGAGATTTCCCTTTTACGCAGACTGTACTGAGTACGGGGGTTAAGTAGGGAATAGCGGTTAATTGGGTCCCTGCACGAACGCTGAGGTTGACGTGATATGGCAGTAACCAATGCAGTAGAACCCCGGTACGCGGTGATCAAACGCTATATTCGCGAACAGATAGAACAGGGGCTGTGGTCGGAACATCATCAGGTGCCTTCGGAAAACAGTCTGGGTGAACAGTTTTCTGTTAGCCGAATGACTGCGCGGCGAGCCCTGCAGGAACTCACCACCGAAGGCGTTCTGGTACGTCATCAGGGGCTGGGAAGTTTTGTGGCCGAACAGAAACCAGTGGGTTCTTTGCTGGAAGTACGCAATATTGCGGACGATATCAGTCAGCGCGGTCATCGCTATAGCAATCAGGTGTTGTTGATGGAGACCTGTTGCGCCGCGGCAGATGCCGCTCTGGCGTTGGACTTGCCGCCGGGTAGTGAGTTGTATCACTCCATCATCGTTCACTACGACAATGATCTGCCGGTGCAATGGGAAGAGCGTTTCACCAATCCTCGGCTGGTGCCCGATTACCTTGAACAGGATTTTACCGCATTGACCCCGAATCGGTATTTGACTCAAGTAGCCCCCTTAACCGAGGCGGAGCATACCGTTGAGGCGGTACTGGCCACTGATGAACAGGCTCGCGCATTACAGATAGCGCAACCCGAAGCCTGCCTTTTAATCAAGCGCCGCACCTGGTCGAGCCGGGGCGCGGTGAGTTACGCCAGGCTGTTGCATCCGGGAAGTCGTTATCGACTCGGCGCGCAGCTGAGTATGAATCGCAATTAGTTGCAGAATTATCTACAGAGTGATTGCAAAGTTATTGAAGAGTTTTGCAGAGTAATTGCAAAGAAATTGCAAAGAGATTGCAGAGGTATTTATGAAGGATAAGACGTTAAAGGATCACGCTATGACCACAGAATCAGCAACCCAGTCAGCAAGCAGTTCAGCCACTAAAAAGACAAACCGCCACGACAGCAGTCGTCGTATCGTAGCCAATACTGGCACGCAGCTGCAAGCGCGCAGCTGGTTAACCGAAGCGCCACTGCGCATGTTAATGAATAATCTGCACCCGGATGTCGCGGAACGGCCCGAAGATCTGGTGGTCTATGGCGGTATTGGTCGTGCGGCGCGAGACTGGGAATGCTTTGACCGTATTGTCGAGGTGCTAAAGCGTCTCGAAGAGGATGAAACCCTGCTGGTACAATCCGGTAAACCGGTCGGTGTGTTCCGTACCCATGCCGATGCCCCCAGAGTGTTGATTGCTAATTCCAACCTGGTGCCTCACTGGGCGACCTGGGAGCATTTTAATGAGCTCGATCGTCAGGGTTTGATGATGTATGGCCAGATGACTGCCGGCTCATGGATCTACATCGGCTCCCAGGGTATTGTGCAGGGCACGTACGAAACCTTCGTTGCGATGGCGCGCCAACACTTTGATGGCGATTCTGCCGGGCGCTGGATTTTAACCGGTGGTCTGGGTGGTATGGGCGGCGCTCAACCATTAGCGGCAACCATGGCAGGGTTTAGCATGATCGCGGTAGAGGTTGATGAATCCCGTATCGATTTCCGCCTGCGTACCGGTTACGTCGATCGTAAGGCAACGACTGTTGATGAAGCGCTGGCGATGGTTGATCAGGCCAAATCTGACGGCCAGGCGATATCTGTTGGCTTGCTGGGTAATGCCGCCGATGTGTTTGCCGAACTGGAAGCACGCAATGTCACGCCAGATGTCTGCACCGACCAGACCAGTGCACACGATCCCCTTAATGGCTACTTGCCGCAAGGCTGGACGTTAGCCGAGGTGATAGAGCGCCGTCAGGCAGAACCAGAGGTTGTGGTCGAGGAGGCCAAACAATCGATGGCGGTTCAGGTTCGTGCCATGCTGGCGCTTCAGGCACGCGGCGCGGCGACCGTTGATTATGGCAACAACATTCGACAGATGGCGTTGGAGAAGGGCGTGGAAAACGCCTTCGATTTTCCGGGTTTTGTGCCAGCCTATATTCGTCCATTGTTCTGCGAAGGCATCGGGCCTTTCCGTTGGGTCGCACTGTCGGGTGATCCGGAAGATATTTACAAGACCGATGCCAAGGTAAAGGAGCTGATTCCAGATAACCCGCAGTTGCACAACTGGCTCGATATGGCGCGTGAGCGCATTAAGTTTCAGGGATTACCGGCGCGGATCTGCTGGGTAGGACTGAAAGATCGCGCGCGGTTGGCGTTGGCGTTTAATGAGATGGTCGCGAGTGGCGAGTTAAAAGCACCGGTGGTGATCGGTCGTGATCATCTCGATTCCGGATCTGTTGCCAGTCCTAATCGCGAAACCGAATCGATGATGGATGGCAGTGATGCGGTATCCGATTGGC
>JAUXFT010000161.1 GCA_030622755.1 Aestuariirhabdus sp.
ACGTTCAAGCCAGAAGGGAGCAACAGAAACCGGTGCCAAAGGCAACGGGCTGATGTCAAAGCTCCGGGAAATCGTTAGTCCTCGCCGGGAAAGTACGACGGTTGGGCGAGTGAAGGGTGCGGGTGTTATCGCCAAGAAAAACATCTATCCCTACGAGGTGGAGCAGATGCTGGCATTGGGGGAGCATTGTTCCATGACCGAGCGCCGGGCCGATGAAGCCGTACGTGATGTGGAGGGCTGGTTGAAGTGTGAATACATGGAAAGTCATATCGGTGAGACCTACCCCGGTGTGGTTACGGCCGTAACGGGGTTCGGACTCTTTGTTGAGCTGGAAGATATTTTTGTAGAAGGCCTGGTGCATGTTACCGGACTGCAGAACGATTATTATCACTTTGATCCGGCACATCAACGGTTGAGGGGAGAGCGCAGCGGAGTTACTTATCGTTTGGGTGACGAGTTGCGTGTGACGGTAGTGCGGGTTGATCTGGATGACAAAAAGATAGATTTTGAGCTGGCTGATGGCGCTGTGCCCAAGCGTGGTAAATCTGCACGGAGCGGTAAACCAAAGGCTGGCTCGAAGGGTTCATCCAGAGAGAAATCCAAAGCTAGGCAGGTAAATCCCGGCGATCGTCAGCCCAGAGTAAACGCTCCTTCGAGTAAGCAAGCTACCGCTAAGAAAGGGCCTAAGACAGCAGCCAAAAAGGCAGGAAAACGAAGGCCAGGTAAAGGCAAAAAGCCGGTTGCTTCCAAACCAGCAACTCGCACCAGACGATAGTGGTTTTAAGTTGTGGTGGTATCAGAGGAGAGAATATCAGTGAGCAGTGAACTTAGTTTTGGCATACATGCGGTGGCATCGTTACTGGATAATTATCCGCAACAGGTGCAGGAGCTGATATTACAGAGAGGCAAGCGAGGCGATCGTATTGATACCTTGCTCGAATGTGCTGAAACTGCTGGTATTAAGGTCGTATATAAAGATAAGCGCTGGATGGAGGAAAATCTGAAGGGAGTGCATCAGGGAGTGGCCGCACGGGTGGCAGCGCTGAAAGCGGGTACAGAAAAGCAATTGGGGCAGTTGTTGGATGCGCTCGATACGCCTCCGCTGTTACTCATTCTCGATGGTGTTACCGACCCTCATAATCTGGGGGCTTGTCTGCGCAGCGCGGATGCGGCGGGTGTACACGCGGTGATTGCCCCTAAAGACCGTTCGGCACCTCTGAACGCAACAGTACGGAAAGTCGCTTGTGGTGCGGCAGAAGTTATCCCCTATATTGAAGTAACCAATCTCGCCAGAACCATGAAGGCTCTACAGCAAAGGGGTGTCTGGATTTCTGGTACGGCGGGTGAGGCAAATGCCTCGCTCTATGCGTTGGATCTCACCGGTGCTGTGGCGTTGGTGATGGGAGCGGAAGGTAAAGGTATGCGTCGCCTTACGCGAGAGCATTGTGACACGCTGGCATTTTTACCCATGGCCGGAGAGGTCAGTAGCGTTAATGTTTCTGTGGCGACAGGCGTTTGCCTGTTTGAAGCAGTACGACAGCGTAGCGCAGCGTTGACTGGGAGGGAGTAAACGTTATGCGAGGCGTGAGGCGTTGATATTGTCGCGGACAATATGCGGGCCTATCTGGGCGGAGAGTCGCTTAATCGAGTGTGCTAATGAGTCGTTAAATGGAGGTGCTGTATCCTGCCCAGACCTTTTGGAATGGGCCTCCTGATGCTTGCATGTTGCCTGGCAAATCAATAGAATGCGCGGTTCCTTAAAAGGAAACCAGGGAGAAGTCAGGTAAAGGTACCACGTAAGTGGGACTTTCTCTTCTGGACTCTCTGTTTTTCTCCTTGCCTTACCGACGGGATGGTCCCGTTTCGGAAGGCTTTAACCCGAAAGGAGCAACAATGCGTCATTACGAAATTGTATTTCTGGTGCACCCTGATCAAAGCGAGCAAGTCGGCGCTATGGTCGAGCGTTACACCAAATTGATCGAAGAAGACAACGGCAATATCCATCGTCTGGAGGATTGGGGTCGTCGTCAACTCGCTTACCCAATTAACAAAATCCACAAAGCTCATTATGTACTGATGAACGTCGAGTGCAGCAACGAAGCCCTGGATGAGTTAAACAGCACTTTCCGCTTTAACGATGCCGTTATTCGTAGCATGGTTATTCGTCGCAATGCAGCTATCACCGAGCCTTCAGATATCATGAAAGCTGAAGAGAGCCGCAACGAGCGCCGCGATAGCCGTGACGATCGTCGTGATACTCGCGAAAATCGTGAAGAGCAGAAGCCAGCTGAAACAGCAAAAACTGCTGACCCCGCTGCTGAAGAGACTGCTACCGAAAAGTGATCGGCGAGTCCGGTTATCCATACGAATACTGAGTTAAATATAAGGAGACGTTGCCATGGCACGTTTTTTCCGTCGTAGGAAGTTCTGTCGTTTTACCGCTGAAGGCGTTACCGAGATTGATTACAAAGATCTCAATACACTGAAGGCTTATGTTTCAGAGAGTGGCAAAATTGTTCCTAGTCGTATTACTGGCACTAAGGCCAAGTACCAGCGTCAGCTGGCGACTGCGATCAAGCGCGCACGTTATGTTGCGTTGCTACCTTACACTGACGCCCACTAATTAGTGGCTGTCAAAGGGATTTATAGATAATGCGCGCTCTCGCTGAACTGATCATGAAAGGTCGCTTGCAGGCTTGTGCTATTGCACTGGTCGGTGCTGCCGTACCTTTATTTTTTTGGTTAAGTTCAGCTGTTGTCGTGCTGGTGATTTTACGTCGAGGTTGGACGAGCGGTCTGGAAGTAATGCTGGTGGCGATGTTACCGGCTGGCTACTGGGCTTTGCAGGGTAATCCTGCCGCTTTATTGTGTCTTATCGCGGCGGCTGTGCTGGCTGGTGTGCTCCGGCTAACGGTTTCATGGCTTCATACCCTGCTATTAGCGCTATTAGTTGGCGCGGTACAGGCGATGATGGTGAATTCGTTAATGCCCGATACAATCGTGGCGTTGAGTGAGCTCGCTTACGACATGGTTGCAGAGCAATTAGTTGGTGTTGGCGATAGTGCAGCGCTGGGTGATCTATTGATTCGCCTTAAGGTATTGCTGCCCTATATAATGGTTGGCGTTATTGCCTGGGCGTATTTACTGTTTGCTGTGGCTTCCCTGTTTTTGGGTCGTTACTGGCAATCGTTATTGTATAACCCGGGTGGTTTTCAGCAGGAATTTTATCAGTTACGCATGCCTGCCCTATGGGCTATGGTGTTGCTAGCGATAATTCTGTTGGGCGCACAGTTTTCACCGTTACTGGCAGTGATGGTACCGATTGCCTCGGTACCGATGTTTGTTGCAGGTTTGGCGTTACTGCACGGGCAGATGGCATTACGTAAAATGTCACGGGTATGGGTTTATGGGCTCTACCTCATGCTGTTTATCGCAACACAAATTATCTATCCCTTGATAGTACTAATGGCGTTTTTGGACAGTTTGTTTGATTTTCGCAGACGAACGGCACAACAACCGCCAGCCTGATTCAAACAACGACTTGATACAGAATAGAGGTAAACGAGATGGAAGTTATTCTGCTCGAAAAGATTGCAAACCTGGGTAACCTGGGTGATAAAGTAAATGTAAAGTCCGGCTATGGCCGTAACTTTTTGGTCCCTTTCAGCAAGGCTGTACCTGCTACTAAAACAAACGTAGCTGAATTTGAAACGCGTCGTGCTGAGCTGGAAAAAGTCGCTGCTGAGAAATTGGCGGCTGCTCAAGCTCGTGCTGAAGCGCTGGGTGATCTGGAAGTTGCAATTACAGCCAAGGCTGGTGACGAAGGTAAGTTGTTCGGTTCTATAGGTACACGCGATTTGGCTGAAGCAGTTTCTGCTGGTGGCGTTGCTGTAGATAAGAGCGAGATTCGCTTGCCTGAAGGCGCTTTGCGCCAGCTGGGTGAGTTCGATATTGATGTGCAGTTGCACAGCGATATTGTCGCCACGCTTAAGGTTGTAATTACTGCCGAATAAGCCTTGAGGCTGATTGGTAGGAAAGCACCTCGCCGCCATTGTGCGCGGGGTGCTTTTTTGTGTCCGCTCGCTATGCAAGAATAGTGATTATTCTCGAACAGGTGATGTAATTAACGATGAGTGAGATTGTCCCCCAGCAGTTTCCTGGCTTTGATGAGCAGGTTGTATCGCTCAAGACCCCACCCCACTCGGTAGAAGCCGAGCAATCGGTGCTGGGAGGCTTGTTGCTCGACAACAGTGCCTGGGATTCGGTATCCGATAAATTGGTTGATGGGGATTTTTACAATCCGGCGCATCGCACTCTGTTCCTGATGATCCAGCAGTTAGCGGGCGAAAGTATCCCGTTCGATCCACTGACGCTATCTGAACGTCTTGATAGTCATGGTGAGCTGGATCAGGTTGGTGGGCTCGCGTATTTAACTGAACTGGTGCAGAACACTCCGAGTATTTCGAATATTCGAGCATACGCCGAAATTGTGTTCGAACGTTCTGTATTGCGTAAGCTTATCAAGGCCAGTACCAATATTGCCGATCGAGCCTACAACCCGGAAGGTAGAGCCAGTGTTGAGCTGTTGGATGAAGCAGAGCGTGAAGTTTTCCAGATCGCTGAATCTCGCCCTAAAAGTGGTGGCCCGGTACCGGTAAAGGAGCTGCTGGGAAAAGCGATTGATCGCATAGATCAGTTGTTCAACAGCGGTGGGGGCCTTACTGGCCTGACCACAGGGTTCACGGATCTGGATGAGATGACCTCCGGACTACAACCCTCTGACATGATTATCGTGGCCGGTCGCCCATCTATGGGTAAAACCACATTCGCCATGAACCTGGTTGAAAATGCGCTGCTTAATAGCGATAAAACCATGCTGGTATTTAGCCTGGAGATGCCCGCGGATCAACTGGTTACTCGTATGCTGTCATCGTTAGGACGGATCGATGCAACACGCATGCGTGCCGGTAACCTTGCTGAGGATGACTGGCCCAAGCTGACCTCGGCGGTCAGTTTGCTCAATGACAAAAAATTACTGATCGATGATACTGCTGGAATTAGCCCTTCAGAGATGCGTTCGCGCGCGCGGAGAGTCGTGAGGGAGCATGGCGATCTGGGTTTGATTATGATCGATTACCTGCAGTTGATGCAGATTCCAGGTGGGGGTGAAAACCGGACTAACGAAATATCCGAAATATCGCGCTCCCTGAAGGCGCTGGCCAAGGAGTTTGAGGTTCCTGTGGTGGCTCTTTCCCAGCTCAACCGTTCGTTGGAGAACCGCCCCAACAAGCGCCCGGTCAACTCGGATTTGCGTGAATCAGGAGCTATCGAGCAGGATGCGGATGTCATCATGTTTATCTATCGGGATGAGGTCTATAACCCTGATACGGAATTAAAGGGGGTCGCGGAAATCATCATTGGTAAGCAGCGTAATGGTCCGATAGGGGCTACCCGAATGGCATTTATAGGTAAATATACACGCTTCGAGAATCTGGCACCTGGTGCCTACGATGGCTACGGTTTCGAATAAACCTTCGGCGGGCTAGTTGGTTCCCAGTCTGAGGGTTTGGAAAATATCCATAGTCTGGGTCGCCGGTCATTCGGGGCGTTTACCAGAGGTTTTTCATTGTTGTCCGTTACCAGATAGATATATTCGTTATCTACAGCGATGCCTTCGGCGACACCGTAGGTGGATTGATAACGGAGTTCTTCCGCTAATTCTACGTGCGCATAGCTCCAGCATGAGGCCTCTTTGAAATCGTCATCGCGCCGACATATCTTGAACAGATTTCTTTCCAGGCTGTAGGTCGAGGACGAATCAACGGCCAGACCGGAGAAATCAGCAATGCGTTCGGGGGACCCGTCGTGTATGGGCTCTAAAGGTGTTGCAAGCTTATCCAGCTGCCAATGAGAGGAGAGCGGGAACGTAGCGGGTGCGGTTGTTTGCCGATGCGATAATTCCAACAAACCCCGAGCGTTTCTTTCTGCGGCCAGCAGAAGCCTCCCATCAGAGTGCCAGCTTATGCCCTCCAGTCCAGCATTGTGCCTCGTGAGAATTCCCTGTTGGCCAACGTAGTCTGCCCGGGGTAAATCAAGCCAGTCCGTTTCGCGGTCTGTCACATACAAAACATTATTGTATTGCTCGCTGAGTAGATAAATTCCAGATCGGTGACAGCTGATACCTTCCCAGTCAAATCGCTTGCCGGTTACCAGTTGCTGGAACTTGTCGGTAATTTTATGGTTGGGATACGCGGGAACGGTGAGGTGGCGATACGTGCTATAAATAGCCTTATCTAATGAAATCTGAAGCTGGAAGACGTGTCGATCATGGCGGTCAGAGACCATTAGTAAGCGATGATTGCAGTAGGCTAAACCCGAAGGGTGAAGATCAGTAATCCCTTTTTCAGTATTACCTTCAGCTAAAGGTAACGCTTTAACCAGCTGAAGCTTATCAATGGCTAAAAGATTGGCGGTAGGCAGAGTCATTCCCAGAGCTAGAATCGTAAGGGTCGACCATAGGTTGATTGCTGTTGCGAAAAAGCGACGCCGGGGACATTTCGGCAAAGGCATTTCAGGATACCCAGCGATCTAATATTTTATTTAATTGAAGTTGTGTAATGGGCAGGGAAAGTAAGCTGTTCATCTGTACTTGATTGAACTGGTCATCAAACACCTTGTCGTTATGTTCACTCATAGCCACTAATGGCGTGCTGGCAAGTCCCTGGGTTTCTTGCCAGCGACGGATGCGGTGCGCGATTTCAAACCCATCATGCACGCGACTGGAGCAATCAATTAGCACCAGTTGGTAACTACCCTTTTTCAGGGTATCCAGAGCCTGATTGGCACCGACCGCGATTTGACAGCCGATGTTTCTGGTGCCCGCAAGGTGCTGGATCTCTTGTCCAGTGCTGGAAACAGGAGTAATGACAAGCAGTTGATCTTGAGATCTATCGGATATCTGGTGGTGGTTTATGAGGGGTATTTGCTTTTGCAGTTCCTCGGCAAGGGTGGTGTGCAGCGTATAGTTCGCTACCGGTTTGGTGAGAATTCGTTGAATTCCGGCATTGCGTGAAACAACCCTGCTCGGTGTGTTGCTGATACCCGTGAGCATAATAATGATCGGATCGTGCAGGTTTGGATCTTCCTTGATTCGTGTGGCGAGTTCCATACCATTCATTTCCGGCATATTATGATCGAGAATAATCAGCTCAAAAGGTGCGTTCAGGTGGGACTTGGTACGTAAAAGGGCCAAAGCTTCCTTGCCTCCCGGGCAGGGGCTTACTTCCATTCCCAGGGCCAGACATTGTTGTGTGAGTACTTTACGGCAAGTGTCATTGTCGTCCACCACCAGGGCTCGTATGTCAGAGAAGTTGAACTCTTCCTGGTGGGGTTGGGGTGTGTCAGGGGCGCTAATAGGTAGAGTAAACCAGTAGCAACAGCCATTATTCCTGGATGATTCAATTCCCATAGTGCCGCCCATCTGGTTAATGACGTGTCGGGAAACCAGTAATCCCAATGAGTATTCTGCAGCGGCGCTGTCCAGGAAGTTATGGGTGTCGATACGGGTGTTAAGAATAAATGAGCGTTCTTGTTCGCTAATGCCTCTGCTGCTGTCTTTGACGGTAAAAAGAATCGTCGGGGTGCTACAGGTATGATCCAGAGTGGCGGATAGTAATATTTCACCCTCTTCTGTGTTATGGAATGCCTGGGATAGCATCGCGAGTATGATGTGCTTAAGCCTGACC
>JAUXFT010000146.1 GCA_030622755.1 Aestuariirhabdus sp.
GAGCGAGGGCAATACTTGTCTGGCGGGCAACGCCAGACGGTAGCACTGGCACGAGCCTTGTTGTTTAATCCGCCCGTTCTGGTGTTGGATGAGCCAACCAGCAATATGGATAACTCGGCAGAAACCGCGATTCGCCAGCACCTGAAAAAGCTCACTAATAACAGAACCTTTATATTGATTACCCATAAGATGTCGATGCTGGAGCTGGTCGATAGGGTGATTGTGCTGGATCGTGGCAAGCTGGTTATGGATGGTCCAGCTAAGCAAGTACTGCAGCGTCTGGCGGAGGGCAATGTCCGTGCAAAATAATGACAGGCAGGATAACAAGCAGATTGCGGATACCCTTTCAGCGGACGCGGTTAATTCTCCTCTCGCAACGAAAGCAACGGAAGCAACGGATCGATCGAAGGCAACACCAGTTGCGGAAGCGGATCTGCAGTATGTGAATGACACCAGCGCGGCGATGTTGCTGGCTACCCCCAGGCACACCCGGCGTCTTCTTTATTTGATTGCGGCATTTATTACGTCGGCATTAATCTGGGCATCCTTTGCGCAACTGGATGAGGTGACGGTGGGGATTGGTCGGGTGATTCCTTCCAAGCAATTACAGGTAGTGCAAAACCTGGAAGGGGGGATCGTAAAAGAGATCTATGTCGCGGAGGGAGATCTGGTGGATCCTGGCCAGCCATTGTTATTGATCGATGACACCCGTTTTCGTTCCGATCTGCGTGAAAGTCTGCAGGAGCGCGCTAACCTGCAAGGTGAGATCGCGCGTCGTAAGGCAGCGTTGCAAAGTGTAAAAATCCAGACACAAACAGAGTTGGGCGATTGGCGTTCGCTGGTCAGTCTTGAAATGACGGAACTGCCTCTGGATGAAGCGTTTCAAAAACAGTTCCCCAATGTATTGCTGCGAGAGCAGGCAGGGTTGATGGAACACCTCAACGATCTGCGCAGTGAATTAAATATTGTTGAGCGTCAGGTGGCGCAAAAAGAGCAGGAGCAGCTGGAACTGGCGTCTCAAATCCATCATCTGGAAGCTTCGTATCGGCTGGTGAGAGAAGAGCTTGAATTAACGGAGCCGCTGGCAAGGGAAGGCGTAGTATCCCGGGTTGAGCTGATTAAGCTCGAACGTCAGGTTAACGATATCAAGAGTGAGCTGAACAGTTCTCGCTTGATGGCTCCTAAGTTGCGTTTTGCGCTGCAGGAGTTGATCTCAAAACATCGTGAAGTGGCTTTCAGTTTCCGCTCCAAAACGCAAGATGAACTGAGTACGCTGGAAGGTGACTGGGCGGAGATGAGTGAGTTACAAATTGGCTTGCTTGATCGTGTTAAACGTACCACGGTGCTATCACCGGTTAAGGGTACCGTTAAACAGTTCAATATCACCACTGTGGGTGGGGTTATTCAGCCTGGTATGGATATTGTCGAGATCGTGCCGATTGAGGATAATTTGCTGATAGAGGCAAAAATATTACCGAAAGACATCGCTTTCCTTCGCCCCGGACTTGAAGCTGTTGTAAAATTCACCGCGTATGACTTTGCCATCTACGGAGGGTTGTCTGGTAAGCTGGAACAGATCAGCGCAGATACTATCGAAGATGAAGAGGGAAATAGTTTTTATCAGGTACGGATTCGTACCGAGACAAACTATTTGGGGGATAAAGAAAATCCTTTGCCGATCATTCCGGGAATGATGGCTGAGACGGATCTGATTACAGGGAAAAAATCGGTTCTGGATTATTTACTGAAACCGATTTTACGCGCAAAACAGCATGCGTTAAGGGAAAGGTAGTATGAAGTATGTGTTGGGGGGGACCCAATGAAATTATCTTGTGGTAATGCTTGTACAGCCGTATTGATATTTTGTACCGGGTTTGCGGGAACTTCGGTGTGGGCGCAATCGCTGGAAGAGGCGGTGGCGCATACGCTGGATACTAACCCTGAAGTCCGGGAAATCTTCAATCGCTTTAAGGCGCGTCAAGAACAGATCACTCAGGCTCGTAGTGGTTATCTTCCTTCATTGGATGTGGATGCGGGTATTGGCCCCGAATACAACGATACTCCGGGTCTTCGAGCGACCGGTGAGGATGGTGTTGATCGAACGCGTAAAGAGCTGGGTATCAGCTTGAGACAGATGCTGTTCGATGGCTTCGAAACCAGTTACAACGTTGACAGAACCACTGCAGAAAGTGAGGCGGAACAATACTCACTGTTGGCGGAAGCTGAAGATAAAGCGTTGGAAGTGAGTGAAGTGTATCTGCGGGTGCTGCAAACCCGGCAGCTGTTTGATTTGTCAGATTTGAACCTTAAGACCCATCTCGATATCCATCAACAAATTCGTCAACGTACCGAATCCGGTTTGGGTTCAAGCTCTGATTTGTCACAGATTAATGCTCGGGTCGCCCTGGCCCGAAGTAATTTGATTGCATCCAGAAATAACTACGCGGATGCGAAAATCATGTTTATGCGCATCGTCGATCAATCGGCGAAAGATTTGGTGCCCCCCGTTGCTGATGATGACCTGTTGCCATTGAGCGAAGAGGAAGCAATCGTTCTGGGCAATGAATATAACCCTACTTTGCTATCGGCACGTAAGGATATCGATGCCGCCTATGCACAGCATGATGGCTCCCGAAGTAATTTTTACCCGGATCTCACCTTCGAGGTCGATGGTCGTCAGGATGATGATATCGATGGTGTTAATGGCGATAACGATTCTCTCGCCGCAATGCTTCGTGTTCGTTACAACTTGTTTAATGGTGGCAGTGACAGTGCCCGGGTGCGTGAAACGGCTTATCAGGTTAACGAGGCGAAAGAGGTTAGCGAGCGTGCACATCGCCAGTTAGAGGAGGGTGTGGGTCTCGCCTGGACAGCCTATGAGTTTATTGCTGAGCAACTAACCTACCTTAGGCAGCACGTTGAGGCTGCTCAGGTAACCAAGGACGCCTATCAGAAACAGTTCCAGCTCGGTAGACGTTCGTTGCTCGATTTGCTGGATACCGAAAATGAATTATTCGAATCCCGGCGTGCTTATGTCAGGGCTGAAAGCGAGTATCTGGTGTCTCAGTACCGTTTATTGAATGCCTCTGGTCGGTTGTTGTCGTCTTTGCGTGTGACGGTTCCAGAGGGATGGCAATGGCAGGCGAAGGCAAAATGATTGAGCGTTGGATTCTCGTCGCACTCTTGACATTACTATCGATGGGTTGTGTTAACTGGGATATTACCGAGCTCAACCAATCGACAGCGCAGCAGCAGTTGGCTGATGCCGATGATGATGGTGTTATCGATGCCAGGGACCTCTGCGCTGATACGCCAGGGGGCGCAGCGGTGGATAACGATGGCTGCCCTGAAAAAGTTCTTGAGTCGATCGAGATAGCGCTGGAGCTGAATTTCGCGCACGATTCTGCAGAACTGGGTGAAGGTGACGTGCAGCGTATTGCCGCGTTAGCCAAATACCTTAAACAGTATCCTCTGGCGAAAGCTGCACTCGGCGGTCATACCAGCAAGGTTGGTTCTGGGCATTATAACTTGCGACTTGGCATGAAACGCGCGCAAGCGGTACGTGATGTGCTGGTTAATCAGTATGGTGTAGAGGCTGAGCGTGTCGAGATTGCTACCTATGGTTTTCGTCAGCTAAAGCGGTTTGGCTTAGGTGAAGATGTTGACGCTCCTAATCGTCGTGTTGAGACGCAAAGTGGTGAGCTGCAAGCTGAACGTGATGTCATGAAATGGACGATATACACACCTGGTCGATAGTGCCTTTATCCTGCTGATTACTATTCGTAATAAAACCAGCGGGTAAATGCCGAGTTCGTTAGCCTTCTAAAATGCCTTTCTGAACTCTGTATCTTTTTATCTTTTTATCTATATATCTCTTTATATCTATGGGTTAGGTCATATTTATTTTTTCCTGAACTCACCCTTCACACTCTTTCCTGCCAATACTTTCAAGTTGTTTCTGTCAGCCTTTACGAGCCATTCATAATGGCGCGTATGCAACCATAAATACCTGTTTGGTTGGCTCGACTTTTAGTTCTCATAATAGCTCTCATAATTAAGCTGAGTCTTAGTACGTGCTCTTTAGGTTGCAAAATAGGCTGCCGGAATTTATCAGGCATTAAACTGGTACTATAGTACCTAAATAAGATATGGTATCCATTAGATGATATTTAATGAGCTTGTGTGATGAACAGATACAAATGGATAGCACAGACTATCGGCTTGATTACTTCACTCTTTTTTATCACGAATGCCAGGGCGGTCGATGATTACACTGTGGAGTTGTATGAGATTTATTGTCATGCCTGTCATAGCGCAAGTTCTTCTGGAGCTCCGCAGACGTTTGATAGGTCCGCGTGGGAAAAAGTGCTGAAAAAGGGTAAGTATCAGGTAATAGAGAATGCTGTTATGGGTACCGGAAATATGCCCCCTTCTGGAAGTTGTATGGAGTGTTCCTATGAAGACCTGGAAGATTTGGTTGACTATATGGCGGGTTCTGCTGAGTAAATGGCAGGAAGAAAAAGTCAGAAAGAAGAGCAAGGTATATAAAGGTAGCAATAACGTCAGCTAGTTTGTATCCGTCAGGTATGTCATTCAGGTATGTCATTTAAGATCAGCATGCAGGACATTACGCAGGAAATCGTATACTCATGAACATCAATAAGATTCGCCTGGATCGCCGCACCATTCTTAAAGCCGCAGGGGTTGGAGCAGGTCTCAGCGTTGGTATGGGACCCAATGCACGTGTTAATGCCAGCGATACAAACATTAAAAATGTTACCCAAAGTGGTGTGGCAGCGGTGCTTGGTAATAATGGGAAACCTGTATTGCCCTGGAGTAATTGGTCGGGTAACCAGCATTGCCAGCCTACTCAGCGTGAAACTCCACGCAATGAGGAACAGGTGGTGCGAAGCATTAAAGGAGCCAGGCAGCCCATACGCTGTGTGGGTGCAGGTCACAGTTTTAGCCCGCTGGTGCCTACATCGGATACCTTAATGTCCTTGGCCAGATTGAGAGGCATTGAAAAAATTCATGAGGAAACTCAAGAGGTAGATATCTGGGCGGGGACACGACTGGCGCAGATTGGTAAACCGTTGTGGGACGCCGGGCTGGGGTTAATCAATATGCCGGACATAAACACCCAGGGATTAGCTGGAGCGATTGCTACCTCAACCCATGGAGCTGGTTATCGTCTGGGTTCAATGTCCAGTTATGTAACTCGGATGCGAATGGTGACTGCTGCGGGTGAAATAGTTGAATGCAGTGCTACTGAAAACCCGGAACTGTTTAATGCTGCACGGAATAATCTGGGAGCGCTTGGAGTGGTGACCCAGTTACGATTACAGGCTCGTGATTCTTACAAGTTGTCTGAATACAGTTGGATGATGAAGCTGGAAGAGGGCCTGGAACGGGCTGAAGAGTTACGCGATACCAATCGCCACTTTGAGTTTTATGCGCTACCCCATGCTGACCATATTCTTGGCCTGACACTTAATGAAACCGACAAGCCCATACCTGAACAGGAACGAGAGGGTAATGGTGATGCGTATGAAACATTTCGTACTCTGTCCCAGGTGGTAGACGTCGTTCCTTTTTTGCGTCGATTTATTATTAATACCGGTGCAAGTACGGTAGAGCCGGAAGAAAAAATTGGCCGCAGTTATGATGTTTTCGGAAACTTGAGAGATATTCGTTTTAATGAGATGGAATACTCTGTCCCTGCAGAGTATGGCGTTCAATGCCTGAAAGAAATATTGGATACGATCAAGCGTGAAAACATCGATATTATGTTCCCGCTTGAATATCGTTATGTGAAACAGGACGATGTTTGGTTAAGTCCTTTCTACCAGCGTGATAGCTGTACCATAAGTTGCCATAACTTCCATGATCGGGAGTATAAAAAATATTTTGCTGCTATAGAGCCTGTTTTCCTTAAGTATGAGGGTCGGCCGCACTGGGGGAAAATTCATACATTGGGTGCGCGTGAGCTGGCCGCTCGATACCCTATGTGGAATGAATTTCAACGAGTGCGCAAAGAGATGGATCCGCAGGGATTATTTTTGAACAGCCATTTAAAAGAGCTTTTCGCTCTCGGTTAAGACTAAAATTTTCTGTATTGATTTGAATTTTTTGCCGATCCATTGAGTTAATTGGTTTATTTTTTTGTGCGGATATTGGTAGTAACCCCGAAATAAGAATTAAACAGTGATGTTGTTGGTTAAAAAAACGGACTTGGCTAATCAGTTTTCCGATAATAATATTCGCTTAAGGAATTTTTTAGAATATCTGTTTTTCGTATTGAAAATGACTCGTTGAATGAACCGTTAATAAAACAAAAATTTGTTGGGTTTTATGGTGACGCTCAAGTAGAGCAAAAGAACAAGCCAGAAAATATAGTATGGGCTTAATCCTGAGAAGAGAGTACTCATCCTGTGAAAGCAGCTCTTCTTGAGTTGCTTCGAAGTCGTGTTTGAACTCGGCAATCATTGAGTTTTCTACGGCGAATTGCGTTTGCATCTGTTCAGCCGTTGCTATCAACCCAGATGAAATAAGCCCCTGATCCCATCCGGGCTCTGTCAGAACGCGAACCGCTTCCGAGAGTTCCGCAGTATTTCCATTGACATCAATAATAGTGGTTGAGCCTTTCGGCTTATTTGCATGGATGGTCAGCATAATGCGATGGCTCTTATTGAAGTTTGCTTTAATAGAGCCGATTACACGGGAAATATCCTTAGCCTGTCAATACTGGGAATCCCGGTTGGTTGTTTTTTTGTGGAAGGATATTGTTGCCAGGCTCCTGGAGCGCGGGAAGGTAAAATCGATAGGGGAAATACCCACTTTTTAACAAATACGTTGCCATTAGTCCTTTTGTTTTCAGGAAAGCAGGTGCTCAGGAACGCCGGCGATCAAACAAGTTTTATAGGCGCCTGCTGGTCGGTAAGTGGCGTAATGTGACCGATGATTTGGGTGTCTTGATATCCTAGCCCTCGTAACTCAGTGACACACTGATCAGCATGCTCCCCAGCAACACCCGCCAGAAGTCCCCCGGCGGTTTGCGGATCAAACAACAATGGGAAAGCAGGGTGTTGAGCGCTTTGCTCAATGTTATGAATAGCGCGTCGTAACCGCAGGTTTTGTGGTTGTAGTGAGGACAGAATACCCGCAGCTACCGTTTCCAGGGCACCATCGAGAAGCGGTAATGCGTCCAGATGCAGTGTCGCATCGACCCCGGAAGCCCTGGTCATTTCGATCAGGTGGCCAACCAGTCCAAATCCGGTTAAATCTGTGCAGGCGCTGGCCTCAAATCGTTGCAAGCAGCCAGCGGCGGACTGGCTGGATACCAGCATGGACTGAATCGCAGCATCTACCCAACGTCCTTTGGCCTTACCCCGCATATCGGCAGCAAACAGGGTGCCGGTACCTATGGGTTTGGTAAGGATAAGTGCATCTCCGGCTTGTAAACCGCTTTTACGCCAGACTCGTTCAGGGTCTATCAAACCATTTACCGTCAAACCAAAGGCCAGTTCTACGCCTTCACTGGAGTGGCCTCCTGCGAGCACTGCACCCGTAGGTTTGATGATGTGCAGGGCACCGGCGAGCAAATCGTACAATGTCTCCTCAACCACTGATTCGCGGCCGTAGGGTACCGTGGCAATGGCAAGCACCGACTGCGCCTCTGCGCCCATGGCAAAAATATCGCCGAGAGCGTGATTGGCGGCTATCGCTCCAAAGGTGTAGGTATCATCAATAAAAGCACGAAAATAGTCGACACTTTGCACCATGACCTTGCCGTCAGGCACGGCCAGCATCGCGCAGTCATCAGCACCGTTGCGGCCAATGAGTACGTCATCACGTTGATCGTCAGGCAAGCGTTGCATGACGCTGGATAAAACCGTCGCACCCACCTTGGCCCCACAGCCACCACAACGCATGGCTAGTGTTGACAATTCCTTGATAGCCGCTGCATCGGCAATGCCAGAGGCCAGTTGCGGGCTCTGCTGTTGATCCATCGATGGAAGCGTATTGAACTTACGCATGAACCGTACATCGATCCAGTCCTTGATTTTCCACAGCCAGGCGGATTCATAGGACCAGCTACCATGTGAGGCAATCGCATATCGATTGCCGGTACTTATCAAGCCGAGGAAATTTTTCTGGGGATGATAGTTATGTAATGTTTTTCCGGTAGCAGCGGCTCTGAGGTTATGCGCGAGAACGGGGCCCTGACGAACGGCGAAAACACCCGATTTTGGCCTTGGAGAGAGCAGTGATGCAATATCGCCGGCGGCAAAAACGCCTTTGTGAGAGAGCGATTGCAGGTCATTGCCTACGCGGATAAATCCGGCGTCATCAACGTCGAGCCCGGAGCTTTTAAGCCACTCGGGTGCGGCAGCCGTGGTGACCCAAATAACAGCATCGGCGGCGATAGATTCCTGGTTGTCGAGGATGACGCGATCCGCTTTGACCTCGCATACCTGGTGCCGGGTAAGTATGCTGATGTTGCGTTGGCCGAGTATGCGTTCAAACCGCCGGCGGACGCCCGGATTGTGCATAAACATAATGCCATCGCTGTGTGTTACCAGTTCATAGTGCAGGCGCTCGGGATTATCTCCGGCCTGAACCAGCAGTTGCTGCAATCGATATTGGGTCGAGAGCGCGAGTTCGACGCCAC
>JAUXFT010000030.1 GCA_030622755.1 Aestuariirhabdus sp.
CATCAACCGGCCCACAATCCTTGATTGCACTCTCGATCGCACTGCGACTACGTTCATAATCAGTAACATCCGCAGCGAGTACCACAACCTTTGCTCCCAATTTCTCAATTTTTTCCACCGCCAGAATTTTATTCGCCGTACTATCACTGGCCACATGCGTCTCCAGCCAATTTTTCCATGCCGATCTGTCGGGCAAACCCTGCCGACCCTGTAAAATAATATATCCCGCGCCATTTTCAGCCAGGTAATGAGCAATTGTTAAACCTACACCACCAAGACCTCCACTAATAAAATATACTCCTCCATCTCGCAGCCAGGTCTTTTTTCTCGTATTTTTTTCCAACGGCTCTGACTCAATACGTCGAATTAAGCGATCGCTTCCCCGATAAGCGACCATAAGATCATCACCAGCTGAGCTCACCTCATTGACTATTTGCCTGGCGATTCTACCTAGGTCATTATTTTTAAATATCGCCGGAGAAACATCTATTGATTGTGTTTTTACATGGGGAGATTCATGTGGCAATACTGATACAGGACCTATCAATAAAGACTTTTCCGGACAACTTTTATTGCCGATGGCATGCATGTCAGAAGACACTACCGTTAAGCGAATACTATCCTCCATTTCGCTCAACACTTTACTTAGATTAAACAAACCCCAAAAATAACTATTGGCACACGTCTCATAGTCATCAAGTCGTGCCATAGATGAATCTGGATAACGGCTCGCCTCAGTCACCGGCCATAGATAAATAATGTGCTGAGGCATTCGTTTCCCAGCATCCAGAGATTGCATCAGGCTTTCAAATTGCTCTAGATTATTCGTTGCAAGACGATAGCTGCCATCATGGAGACTTTCGAATTTATTACCGGGTTTAACCCGAATAATCTTCGATGTTTTCTCCATCTGCTCAATAATTATCTGCGCAAGACCGATTTCATCTTCGAAGATCAACCATGTCTGATCCAACTCTTCGATTAATTTTGGGGCGGCACTTTGCGCCCAATTATATTGAGCAAACCACTCACTTATATCTGCACGTTTTTTCAAATCACCTGTTATTGTCTGCGCAGCCATCGGTATAGAAGTACCTGGGTCAACCCAATACGCTTTGCGCTCAAAGGGGTATCCGGGCAAAGCTATTCGCTGTCGCCGCTCATTCTCCCACAAACGACGCCAATCAAGCTCAATGCCTGAAGTCCAAATTCTTCCAAAAGCTCGCAAAGCGCATTCAACATCAGAGTACGTTTCACTGGCATGCCGCATAGTATTAAATGTTGCCTGAGCTCTTAAGCTCCCTGCCTGCGATAAATTTGTTAATGCCCGACCTGGCCCGACCTCCACCAATACACGGTTATCATCTGACAACACTGTTGCAATATTTTCAGAAAATCTCACTGTGTTACGTAAATGTTCAACCCAATAATCCGGGCTTGTTGCCTCATCTTCTGTGATCCAGGTACCGGTTAAATTTGAAGTAAAAGGTACTTCTGGAGCAGAGAAATTTATTGCCTGGCAAAAATCACGAAATTCATCCAGAACAGAATCCAGCATTGCGGAATGTGCCGCCACATTAATACGCACGCGTGTGCAATCAATATCCTGATCTTCCAAGCTCTTTTGTAATTTCTCAATACCCTCAACAGGACCTGATGCTACACAGAGATCATCGGCGTTCACTGCAGCGATATCCAGATTTTCTGGCATAATAGCGCGCGCTTTTTTTTCAGGAAGTGAAATGCTCAGCATCGCCCCTGAATCAATTTTCTCAAACAACTCCCCGCGCAATCGCACCAGACTCATCGCATCATTAAGGCTAATCACTCCTGACAAACAAGCCGCAGTGTATTCACCCATTGAATGACCAACAAATGCTACTGGCTCAACTCCCCAGAACAACATTTGCTTTGCCAAAGCATATTCTGTTGCAAATAAAGAAGGTAGTGTTATTGACGGACACTCCAGGGTTTTCGATGCTATCTCAAGCGCCTCTTTTGCAAATACCAGCGATTTTATTTCCTCAGCGCTCACCCGCTCAAGGCATGCCAGACAGTCATCAAACGCCTGACGATAAACTTGTTCTTTTTCGTAGAGCTCGGCACCCATTCCTGCATACTGGGCACCACCTCCGGGAAACATAAATACTAATGAAGGTTGGCGATCCTCTGCCTTATCTTCCGCCACTCGCCTGGCATCACCGCCTTCAAGTAAGAATATTGCATCTTCACGATTGCCCACTGCAAGTACCCGACGATGACTATAAGCACGCCGGCCTAGCTGCAAAGTATAAGCAACATCAGCTAACTCCAGATCATTTTGCGCACGTATCACTGCAGCCAGATTTCGGCATGCGGTATTTAATGCCGTTTCTGTTTTCGCCGATATCACCAATAATTGTTTGTTAAGTCGACTGGACGTTTTAGCCTCTGGCTCAGGTGCCTGATCAAGAATGATATGCGCATTGGTTCCGCCTGCACCTAATGCGGTTATACCCGCCAGCCTTTTGCCATTCTCTTTCTGCCAATCCACCAATTTGTCATTGATTATAAAAGGGCTATCGTCGATCTCCATGTCCGGGTTGGGTGAAGTGTAATTAATACTCGGCGGTAACTGCTTATGCTGCAACGACAAGATAACTTTAATAATCGCTGCCGCACCCGCTGCCTCACCCAAATGACCGATATTCGATTTTACCGATCCCAAGCGACAATAACTGCGCTTATCCGTTGCCTCACGGTATACCTGGTTCAATGCTTCAAATTCGATCGGATCCCCAATCAGGGTGCCTGTTCCATGCGCCTCAATATAAGAAACATCTTCGGCATCGACACCACTGACTTCCAAGGCTTCAGCGACGGCTCCCGCCTGTCCTTCAACGCCGGGCGCTAAATAACCCACTTTCTGCGCACCATCATTATTTATCGCTGATCCACGAATCAGCGCATAAATGCTATCGCCATCTTCTTTGGCATCATCAAGACGCCTCAATACAATAGCCCCCGCACCACTGCCGAAGACGGTTCCGGCAGATTTGGCATCGAATGGGCGACAGTGGCCGTCGGGCGACATTATTTCACCGTCTCGATAGAGATAACCGCGGCCCTGCGGAAGCAATACGGTGGAACCACCCACAATAGCCGTATCGCATTCACCGCCCAGTAAACTCTGCACCGCCATATGTACGGCGACCAGGGAAGATGAACAAGCAGTCTGGATATTTAAACTGGGGCCTCTCAGGTCAAGTTCATAGGAAAGACGTGTTGCCAGGAAGTTCATATCGTTACCGGTATGACGCACCAGAAACTCACCCATCTCCTCGATCAATTGCGGGTTAGTATTGAGGTTGTCCATCCAATATTGGCTGGCACCCGAGCTTGCAAATACTCCCACTGTTCCTTCCGAATCATAGCCAGTATGACCCGCATGCTCTAAGGACTGATAAGCCACCTCCAGAAATATCCGGTGGGCGGGATCTGTCACCGCCGCATCCTGAGGGCTAAAGCCCCAAAATTTAGCATCGAAACGGTCAAAGCCTTTCAGCAACGGTTGTGCGCGAACATAATTGGGATCGGTGAGTACAGCGGGGTCTTCACCAGCAGCAAGCAGTTGCTCATCGGTAAAGTTTTCAACGGATTCGACACCCTCACGAAGATTATGCCAATATTCGTTAATATTTTCCGCGCCAGGCAAGTGACAAGCCATACCCACTATCGCAATAGTGGAGCCGTCATCCTCTTCTATATTTTCGTGGTCGTTCATAGTGTCAATTACCAATGCCACTTATTAAAAATTAAACTTACTCTGCTGCAACAATCGCAAGTCGTTTATCGTCGCCGGCTTGCCAATCGTTTTTTCCTGTTCGCCTGCGCCAGCTTGCGCTTTTCGCCTCGCTTCTGGCCTTTATCCATACCCTGCTTACTATCAGCATTGCCACTTAAATGTTCCGCCAATGAAGCAATGGTTGGGTAGCGATACATACTAACCAGAGAAACCTTTCTATCCAATCTCTGGCTCAAGCGATTATTCGCCTGAACAATTAATAAGGAGTTTGCGCCGATATCGGTAAAATTATCCCTTGTTCCAATCTTCTCAAGGTTTAACATTTCCTGTAATACCGAGGCTATTGTCTGCTCAATATCACCTTCTGGTTCAACAAAGGCTTCCTTTACATCTCTTCGACGTTTATCCGGTTTAGGTAATGCCTTGCGATCAATTTTTCCATTTGGCGTCAAAGGCAGCGCTTTGAGCACCATGTATTCGCTAGGCACCATAAATTCAGGTAATTGTTCACGCAGTAATTCTTTTAACTTTTCGGCCAGAAGATAATCGTCACTATGCGGGATTGGCTCGAAAGTATAATCACTCAAGTTATCATGCTGCTTTACTACAGCCAGACTTAACTTGGCATGGTTAACTGAAGGAATAAAATAAGCATCATAGCAATCAATTTTACCGGACTTCGCCCAACTGAGCTGGATACTCCAACTTGAATCCAGCTGGTATACTTGCTCAGGATCAATGCCCATTATCCCACGACGTTCTATTTCGGCATGTAAATCGGATACTGTAGCAATGCTCCCTGATGACTCCATTAATTTATGGGCATAGATATGGCCATCAACGCGAGAGTTGATAATATCGCGCATGACAAAACAACTTGACTGTTTTTCCAGGCAGTCTTTAACTGCTGAAAGGGATTCTTCCGCAACTAATACATTAAAATCAGCGTCGGATAAAACGTCACCGACCTCACCCGTCCCGAGACAGACATCATATCTGAACATAGACATTTCATTATGATGCGTGCCACGCTTCAATTGCACATCAACATGGGTAATTTCTGGAATTTCTTTTTCAAGAGATAAGAAGAAATCAGCATCAATTACCAGCTCGGATTCATTTTCACGATGCTCTTTTATTCTGTTCTGAAGTCCAGCAAGAGACATGCTTGCCGGCGCTTTTGTCAATTCAAGCGAGTGATGAAAACTTTCCATAAGAGGTAAACTTCTAACGTCACCAACAAATACTCTTCCGTTATCAGCCATCAAAGTGAATAGATTTTTTAATACTTTAAGCAGATAATCAGCCGAAGGAAAATATTGCACTACTGAATTAATAATAATTAGATCAAACGGCTCCGCATCAACTAATGAGAAACTGTCGGCCTCGCCCTGTACCAGCTGAACATTATTCCAGGCAAGTGTTGTAAGCTGTTGCTGTATCGAAGCCAATGCATGCTCGGAGAAATCAACACCCACATAGGTCTCACAATGCTGAGCAACACGATACAAAATCATGCCAGTACCACAACCTATTTCCAGCACCCGCTTCGGCTTAAGTGCCAATATGCGCTCAACACTTGCCGTCACCCATTCAAACATATCCTCTTTTGGATGCTGTTCTCCAGTGTAACTGTTTAACCAACCTGAAATATTTAAAGTAGGATCATCACCCGCTACTTCCTGCTCCCCGCCCTGAGTGTAAGTGCCCGCCTGATAGGTTTCATTCCAGATGGTCTGCCAATAATCCGTCGATGTGTTAGTACCAGTAGTCGGCAGCACACCTTTTTCAGTAGGGCAGGAAACAATATAAGCAACCAGACCTTGCGCACCATCTTCAACATCGGGAACAGTAACAACGCAGTCTTTCACCGCATTGTTAGCACAGATTAGTGATTCAATTTCACCGAGTTCAATACGATAACCTCGTAACTTAACCTGGTGATCCAGACGCCCCAAATATTCTATATCGCCATTTTTACGGTATTTAACCAAGTCACCTGTTCGATAAATTCGCGCATCAGCATCGTCATTAAAATCATTGGAAATAAATCTTTCTGCGGTCAATTCAGGACGATCAAGATAACCTCGAACAACACCCGCTCCGCCAATGCATAACTCGCCAGGGACGCCAATAGGACTTAGCTGTAATGCACTATCAAGTACATAGATATCCGTATTCGCAATCGGCCGCCCAATACTCAATTCACGAGGATCATCGGGAACCGGGCTGGAAGTGGACCAAATGGTTGTTTCAGTCGGGCCATAGACGTTGATAAGGTCACCCGATAATGATTGCTTCAACAAACCAGCAAGGTCAATCGGCAATGCCTCTCCACCCAGTAGCACTTTCTGCAGTGAGCACATCGCTGTAAATGTAGCCGGGTCGGCCGACAAAATTCGCGCCATTGACGGCGTACACTGGAAATGCGTAACTTTATGCTTTTGGATTTGAGCGGCAACAGAGAAGTCCTGCCCCTTCATTTTATCAGGCGAATCTGCTTGTGGATTAGATAGCTCTCTCAATTTATTCAGCTGAGTGAGGCTATCTAAAACCAGATCATCATCGACGCCAAAATCAACCAAACAGGCAATCTCATCAACTCCAGCACTCTTAAGCTGATCAATTAACGGTAGGCAACTCGCAGGCGTCCCAAAGATACCGGCAGTTTCAAAATAGCGATCGAAAGCATGATCCAGCAATGCATCCAGATCCTCTTCGGTTAACGCATCAGCATCGAAGCTCGGATCCTGGGCAGCACTTTTCGAGGGTTGACGGAAAGCAGGAAATGCCCACGGCGCAATTTTTACCAGATCAAAGGAGGTTTTGAGGTACTGGCAGAACGGCTCCCGAACAATTTCACGAACCTCCTCCACATCGGCTCCCACAAAGGTATGAACCATCACAGATACATTGCCATCACCTTGATGTCCATTCTTTCTTCTTCCCTCACGGTAAGCGACAATTTTTTCTTTAATTTCTTCGATACTTTGCCCAAGAAGATTAGTAAGAATATTAAATCCACCCTCGCCTGCTTGACGAAAGCTGTCAACATTGCCAGCCGTGGTAATCCATATCGGCGGTTCTTCCTGTATCGGCGCCGGATAGACTCTCGCCGTAAAGGGCTCTCCCTGACCATTGGTCATGGTTATTTCGTTGCCAGCCCAAAGCTCACGGACTTTTTCAATATTGTCATACATGATCTGCTTACGATTTTCATAATTTTCCGGCAATAGGGAAAAATCATTAGCATGCCAACCAGATGCAAATGAAAAGCCTACCCGACCACCGGAGATATTATCCACTACCGACCACTCTTCAACCACACGCACCGGATTATGCAGTGGTAAAACAATGCTTCCCGCTCGAATAGCAATTGTCGATGTCACCGCTGCAATTGCTGCACTGGTGACTGATGGATTGGGGTAAAGCCCCCCGAATAAGTGAAAGTGACGCTCTGGCGTCCAAATACATGAAAAACCATTGGCATCGGCAAATTTAGCACCGTCAATCAGTAATTTGTAACGGTTGTTATTGCTAGAAGGCCCCGCATCGCTTGAAAAATAAAACAGACCGACATTAAGCTTTCGCTGTACGGTCGAAACTGCACCCTGAGCCAGTGTTCGTGCATCTTCCTCTTGAATAACAACTTTAAATCCCCGGCTTAATGTCCAAAATATTTCCAATACAGAAATATCAAAGGAAATACTGGTAACCGCCAACCAAACCCCCGGACTGCCTTGATAGTTCAGCGTGTCATCCATACCGGTAAAGAAATTCATCACATTTCTGTGCTCAATCATCACCCCTTTTGGCCGACCCGTTGAACCAGAGGTGTAGATCACGTAAGCCAGATTAGCTGGGCCGACACTACACTCAAGTTGATGAACTGATTCTGCCAATGATGCGTCACTCAACAACTGATCGACACAGACAACTTTGGCCGAGTTTACCGGCAACTCAGCTTGTAAATTAGAGTGAGTTAACAAAATGCTCAAATTGGCATCGTCAATCATCAAAGCAATACGATCCCTCGGATAAGCGGGATCTAACGGTACATAAGCGGCCCCGGACTTGAGGATACCCAATAATCCAACCATCATATCTATTGAGCGATCGATAAAAATACCGATAGGCATATCCGGCTGTGCACCTTCCGCTTGAAGACGAAGTGCAACTTTATTGGCACGCAACTCAAGTTCAAAATAAGTTATTTCTATATTTCGACATACCAGCGCAATAGCATCAGGGCGTTGCAAGGCCTGTTCTTCAAATAACTGATGAATGCAATGATCGTTATCATAGGGCTTTTGGGTTTGATTCCACTCATTCAGGAGTTGGTGATTTTCCTGCTCAGAAATCATCACGATATTAGCCAAACTTAGTTCAAAATCCTCAATTACATTTTTAATAAATATTTTAAAAGATTCTGTAATCAGGGAAACATTATCTCCAGACAACAATTCAGAGTTATATCGCCATTGATATTGATTACTGTTTTTTTGTACCGCAAGATTAAGCGCATCGCCAGGCAAGGCATCATCTGAAAAGGAGCTTTCAAACAGCGATATTGAGACTGACAATTCAGGCCTTGCTATCGCAGGATTCCTGGCATACAGGTCAAGAGCATAAAGCCCATTTTTCCTCATAGCACATAATGATTCAGTAATCTCGCCAATAATCAAACGCATACTTTGTGCAGTATCTATTGACGCACTGAAAGGTACGCGAGTGGCGAACAACTTACTTAGATCAAACGAAACTTCCACTCCATCAGCGTTATCTATGCCAAGATCAAAAAATTCTAAATCGCCGATTCGCCTCAAAAAGCAGTAATATGCAGCTATAACGAAATCAGAAAAATCCATATCAGGAAAGGTCACCGCAACCTGCTCAACGCTGCTGTTTAAAAACTCCGATGAAATTATCTTGTAGCATTCAGACGCTTGCGGATTTTTAATCTGCTGGGTAAATAGAAAAGGTTCGCTATGCGACAGACGATCCTGCCAATACTTTTCTTTTCGACCAAAGCGATGATCCACATCATCAATGTTTTTCCGTTCAGCCTCACTCAGGGACGCCAGGACATCCCCAATGTGCAAATCATGTCTGGCCAGTAATTGATCCGCTTCGATCGGCGCAGCATCAATTGTCATCAATGATTTTAACGCGATCACACTGCTCCCGGTGACGACATCTATGCTATTACGACTCAGGCTACAAATAGTACCGGGCGCTGTCGATTCAACCTGCGCTTTAATTTCAACTTCAGCAACCAGGTAATAATGACCAGCAATCAATACTTTCGGCATACCAATCGGATTGGGGTCGGGCTGAAAACTAAATGCCCTCACCTGTGCTTCAAGTTCTTCTGCCGACAAACTCCAGTCAATAATGGCTGCAGCATTCGGTCGTTTGGAAGCGAGATAAGATGAACGCTGGTTTAAATCCTGTGGCTTTCGCGTTTCCCGGCCATCAGCCAACTCATCAATTAATTCGGTAAAAGTCTCGCTGCCTTTTTGGAAGCATTTAACATTCAGGCTAAAAGCCGTCTCATCCGAATCAATCGGGAACTCAATTTGTTTAAGAATCTTTCCGGCATCGAATTGCTCCGTCATCTCATGCCAGGTCACACCAAAGCTTTGCTCTCTGTTTGCGATTGCCCAGGAAGTAACATGCAAACCGGCATAACGCGGTAAAGGCGCATCATGAAAATTGATTGCCATTTTTTTGGGTAACTTCAGGACGGCATCTGGCACTTTGTTTGGATTGATAATACTAAACAGGAAGTCGAACTCCCACTGCTCGAGAAAAGCCTGTTGATCTTCCGCTGTATTTATATTGGGAATGTCATGTTTGACGGCCCATTCACGCACATCCATATTATCGGACACTATGCCAAAAATTTTATGCCCAATATCGAGAAGTTGCTGCGCGCAATCCAGCGTCAATTTTCCCTGGCCAATAATGCAACAACTAAAAAACTTCCCAGAACCCATTTACTTTCCCAGTATTTATCATCAAGTAAGGTTTAAACCCTAATTCATTATTTCTCTGTGCCAAATCCTTTGGTGTAGGCTACCCGGTACTAAATCCAGTATTTCCTTCAAATAAGCAAAACCGCAGCAGGAAAAGCCAGCGCGTAGAATAAGATGATGTTGTTTGAATGTGCGCAGAGAATGGTGACTTTTCCATATGAATCTTACCTTGCAGCCCTCGATTAACACCAGCAGGCTTCCCTTTTAAATCATATTCGCCAAACAAGCCGATATGGGTAGAAAATAACCAAATTTCATTTCATCATTAGCTCGATGACAAGACCATCGACAATGACAATATGACTCATAAAACCTCAATACCTAGCCCTATAGTATCGTCATAATCATGGGAAAATTCCAGCTCTGGCAACGTTAATAATGCGCTCAAAACGGTGGCTTATGTGAATACTGGGCTGCATGACTCACTGACAGCCCGTAACAGCTCCGGTATACTTCCGAGCTTTCGGCGTCAGGCACAAGAAGAAGCTTATGGATGTGGTTTTTTTGCTAGCAATTATTGGTGTGGTGTATAGCTACGCCTTGTATCCACTGATATTACGCGCACTGCCTGCACGGCATTGCGCCCAGGCTTCTCCCCCTGAATCCTGGCCCTTGATTAGCCTGATTATCACTGCCCACAATGAGCAGGCACGGATCATAGAAAAGCTTGAAAATTCACTCATTATTGATTATCCGGCGCACATGCTGGAAATTATCATCGCCTCAGACTGCTCTACAGACAACACTGACAGTATCGTAGAAAGCTATGCTGGCAAGGGGGCTTTTCTGGTACGGGCCGATCAGCATTTAGGCAAAGAATACGCACAACAATGCGCAATTAATCAGAGCCGTGGCGAAATTATTATCTTTTCTGACGTGGCAACCGACATCCCCAAGGATGCGATCAAAAAAATGGTCGCTTATTTTAGTGATCCACTGGTCGGGGCAGTTTCCAGTGAAGATCGATTCATCAGTGTTGACGGCAAGGTTGTGGGTGAGAGCGCCTATGTGCGCTATGAGATGTGGCTTCGCGCCCTGGAGTCTCACTATGCCGGCCTGGTCGGTTTAAGCGGGTCATTTTTTGCCGCCCGCCGCGAAATTGCTACCCGGCACTGGGACACTCAATCCCCCAGCGATTTCAATACTGCTCTTCAAAGCGCCCGAGCCGGCTATATCGCCATATCCTGCCCGGACGTACATGGCTATTACAAGGACATCAAAGACGAAAAAAAGGAGTATAGTCGTAAGGTACGTACCGTAATCCGCGGCATCACCGCCATCGCCCGTCATACAGAAGTCCTTAATCCGGTAAAATTCGGCCTGTTTTCATTCCAGGTCTGGAGTCATAAAATATTTCGCTGGGCAGTACCCTGGTTTTTATTAGCCGCCGCGCTAAGCAATCTGGCATTAATCGGTGACGGTTGGCTTTACCATGTCGCTGGAATAGCCCAACTACTGCTTTACGGAATGGCAATAGCCGGCTGGCTTTCCTCCAAATTGCGACAAAACATATTGATTCGTATCATATTCTTCTTTATGCAAGTCAATATCGCTATTGCCCATGCCACCATCAAGTATTTTACCGGAACACGAATGACCGTGTGGGCACCCTCAGCAAGGTGAGCAAATATGTTCCATCGCATTGCCCCCGTCGGCAACCCTATTAGTTGGCGTCATTCCAGCCCACCACCCACGCTGGTCGCCAGGGAAGAGCGTTGCCTGCTATTAAATTCCGGTACAGCTGCGCTGGCCGCCGCTCTGGAAATAGCCAGTGAATACGCAAACCTCCCCAAACCTGAAGTTATTATGCCAGGCTACGCTTGCCCCGACATAATAAGCGCCGCTGTTTTCGCTGGCCTAACACCGGTTTTGGTAGATATTACGCCACAGCACCCTTATATGTCCCTGCAAGAAATTAGCGCCGTAATCAATCACAATACCGTTGCCATTCTCGCGCTAAATTTTTTAGGTATCCCTGAGCGAATAGAGAACATACGGCAACTGATCGGCGAAAAAAAAATAGTTCTTATAGAAGACAGTGCCCAGTGGTTTCCCGATACCAACCCGGTATCATCCAGTTTTTCAACCGATATGGTGGTACTGAGTTTCGGTAAGGGGAAACCGGTCAGCCTACCAGGTGGCGGCGCACTGTTGATTAGAAATAGCGAACTCAACAATCATATTAAAACCTACTCCAGCGAAAAGTTGAGTTTCTTTGACAGACTCAAACTGCGTGCAATACCGCCTCTTTATAACTGTTTGATCTCACCTTTACTGTACTGGTTATTAGAATCCATGCCGGGTAGTAAGCTCGGAGAAACCCACTATGACGTGCTAGATGATATTTCAACAATGAATAGTATCCAGGGTAAGCATCTCGCTGAAAACATTCGCCGCTACCAGCAGCGCGACCAGACAACACAGCTAGCAATAAAGGAGGTACTCGACACCTTCCCCGAAAAAGTTTATGACCTTCCCTCCCACTGCAACAGCTATAACGGTCAACGCCTGTTACGTTATCCTGTACTACTACCCACAGCAGCCAGCCGTGAAACAGTCCTCGCAGAACTGATTAACGCTGGCGCCGGCGCCTCCCCCTTTTATCCCTCAGTACTACCCTCTATTACAGGCGTTGCCGAACACATCGTTTGCCACTCTGCGCTTCCCCACGCCACAGACTTTGCCGCTCGTCTTATTACATTACCAACCCACACGAACGTAACAAACAGGCATATTTTCGCCCTGAAATCTGCACTTAAAGACAGCCAGGGGCAACCAGCTTAGCCATAAAGTGAATTAGCCCACATATTCACCCAACTTAACTGTTCCTCACTATCCTCTGCGAATAATATAGAACTGCTTTCCAGGAGAATTACCGCGCCCAGCGAGGAGCCAATCAAATGTCTATAGCATCAAAAATATTTGCCTGTTCAGTGCTCACCATAGCGAGCTTACTGGGCACAACTCCCGTTATGGCTGCCGAATGTGATAACTGGGAGTCCTTTCATCCTGAATGGATATGGTGTGATGGCTTTGAAAGCAATAGCGCGCTTAAAGACCGCTATGAAGACGTCAACACCACAGGACTGGCTCGTAGCACTGCTGACGCGGCTGAAGGGAGTGCCTCCTTGCGACAGACCTATACCACTGGGCAGATCGATGCCGGCTGGGTCATCAAAGTTAAGCCCGGAGGTTATCCTGAACATATATTCTACCGCTGGTATCATAAATTTGGGCCAGGCTACACCAGTTTTCCGCCAAAAATGGCTCGTTCAGGGTATCGCCCACGCAACGGATCATGGGTCGCCGTCTACATGGTTCATAGCTGGGTCGACAACTCGCTTCCAAATCTGGATGTATTAGCCAACAACAGTAGCCAGGGGCCCTGGCTACCCATTGCCCGCAGCAATTTTGACCTGAGCCAGAACCTGGACAAGTGGGTTAGCTATGAAGTGGAAGTTAAACTTAACACCCCGGGTCGCACGGATGGCCACTATCGCCTTTGGATTAACAATATCCTCGCTATTGAGCGGAATAATGTCGACCTGCGAGGAAACACCGCTGACAAAATTAACGAGGTTATGCTTGATACCTACTGGAACGGGGGAGCGACAAGCAACCTGGTTCGCTACTATGACAACTTTGTTATCTCCACGCAGAAAATAGGTCCCATTGAGGACATTCCAGCACCAAATAGTCCACCGCTACCGCCCGGCAACCCCAGCGTAAAAAAACTTCCATAGTCTTCCCTAATATTCACATCGACTATTTATTTGATTTTTGTTAGTGTCGCAGCAATCAACTAACCAAAAGATATAAAAACGATGCGCAAGGTATTGCATTTACGCTCAACAGGAGAGCTATTGGGCGCGGAGCGCGTAATACTGGAATTAGCCAAATACCTGCCAAAATTCAACTACCAGCCAATCATTGGCATACCCGTAGAAAAAAACCAGGCGCTGCCAGAATTTGTATCTGCAGCAAAACAACTGGGCTATGAGGTAGTCACCTTCCCAATAAGCACCGCCTTCGACATTAGCGCAATTAAGGCTATTAAAAAATATGTTCAGGAAAACCAAATCGACATCATTCACAGTCATGGCTATCGTGAAGATTTTTATGCCATTTTTGCCCGCACCACGGCAAAACTGGTCGCCACCAATCACTTATGGAAGCGTACAAGTTTAAGGTTACGTTTGTATGCAGCCCTGGATGCACGTCTTCTCAAGCGCTTCAATTCAATCATCGCAGTGTCGGAGCCGGTGCAGCAAGATATGCTGCAATGTAAAATACCAGCCGATAATATAAACGTAATTCCCAACGGTATCGATGCCGCTGCATTTAGCAAACAAGTTGACATTAGCGCAACAAGAAAGTCATTAAATATTCCGGAAGATGCCATTATCATCGGCACCTTAAGTAGCTTGAGCAAGGAAAAGGGCCTTGAGTACATCATCAAAGCCAGCGCAGAAACACTGCAGAAAATTACTAACATCCATCTTCTACTGGTAGGCGACGGCCCTGAAAGAGAACAGCTGCAGGCACTGGTTCAGAAACTCTCCCTAAGCGACTCGGTAACTTTCGCTGGGCGACGCAGTGATATTAACGATGTCCTTGGCGCAATGGATATTTTTGCACTGCCCTCACTTAATGAAGGTTTACCCATGGCTTTACTGGAAGCCATGGCAAGCGAGAAAGCTGTTATTGCCACCCGTGTTGGCGATGTAGAAAAGGTAATAACTGCTGAAAGCGGCATAGTGATCGCACCGGCCAACGTAGCACAATTAAGCAGCGCCCTGATAAAACTCGCCAGCGATCAATCCATCCGCAAAGAACTAGGCTATCAGGCAAAAATTCGTATTCAACAGAATTTCTCATCCCTGGCGATGGCCCGCGCTAATGCGGCCATTTACGATAATGTATTAAACCACTGAAGAATATAAACGTGAGAATCGGACTGGTCATTGATACTTTCAACATAGGCGGCGCTGAATCAATGGTTTTTGAAATAGCCCGCCTATTAAAAACAAACGGTGACACACCTGTTTTACTCCATTTTGGTAGCGGTTATATCAAGGAATTCGCTAAGCTTAACGATATAGAAAGCCATACCATTCCAAATCGACAATACTATAAAAAATCCTATTTACTACCGTTATTTGCCCTCCGTACAAAAAAGTTTATCCGCAAACTTAATCTGGACTGTTTGCACTCTCATCTATTCGGTCCAATTATAGCGTTTGCCCCACTGGCATGGCTTATTCGATTACCACATGTTGGCACATTACACGATGTCTATATGATCGAAGATGCGCCCAGAAGAATTTTATTAATAAAATTTGCGGCAATACTCAAAACACAACTTGTAGCCGTATCCAAACCAATGAGAGCATTTTATCAAAGAGCTGCAAATTTTTCCGAGGATAAAATTGCATACATTCCAAATGCCACCCCAAAAAATAAGCAGTTACAGCAGCGGGCATCCATCAGGAAACAATTACAACTGAAAGATACCGATACAGCAGTATTCACCGTAGGGCGACTGGTTAGCTTGAAGCGCTTTGACATACTGATTAACGCCATGGCTTATATCAAGGAAAATTCTGCAATTAAAACCTTTATTGTCGGAGCTGGCCCAGAAAAAATGGTTCTGCAACAGCTGATAAATAAACTCAACATCCCTGATCGCGTTATGTTGTTAGGTGAGAGAAACGATGTCTACGAGTTACTGGCAGCAGCGGACATATTCACACTGACATCGGAAACTGAAGGCATGTCAAAAAGCATTCTCGAAGCACTTGCCAGCAATCTACCCGTCATCGCCACCGATGTTGGCGGCAATCAGGATCTCGTGCACCACGATGATAATGGGTACTTAATCAACGACCACTCGCCGGAAACATTGTCCCTGTATATCGAGAAATTAGCTCAAGACAAAACACTAAGATTGGAAATGGGAAAAAATAGCCAGCTATTATTAGAACAGGAATACAATCCCGAGCTATTCTTACTTCGCCATTTGAACATCTACAAAAAGGTCACCAACAAAAAATAGTATGAAAATTTTATGGCTCTCCCACCTTGTCCCCTACCCACCAAAAGCCGGCGTGCTTCTTCGCGCACACTATTTAATTAAAGAGCTTTCCAGGTATCATCAAGTAGATTTACTTGCGTTTAATCAGCGTCAACTGATTGAGCCCTATTTCGACTCGTACGAAGAAGGCTCCGCAATTGCCTTAAGTAAGATGCAGGAAATTTGTGGTCGCGTGAAATTTATAGACTGCCCAATGGATAAATCCGCTCACAGCAAAAAAATCTGTGCCATTAAGAGCCTGGTCTCTTCTAAACCTTACAATATAAACTGGCTGACCGATCAAAAATTTGCTGACTATGTTAATCAGTGGCAGGGCGAGGAATCTTATGATTTGATACATTGTGACACCATCAGCCTTGCCCCCTATGTGGCTGATATCAATAATTGCGTGCTAAGCCTGGATCATCACAATGTCGAATCACATATGTTGATTCGGCGCGCAGAACTAGAAGCCAACCCCCTTAAGAAGTTTTATTTTTGGCAAGAAGGCATTAGGCTGGAAGCATTTGAAAAAAAATACTGCTCCCGGTTTGACACCAACCTGTGTTGCTCGGAATTAGACTCTATTCGCTTTAGAGCGATATGCCCCGATGCCAGTTTCACCGAAATACCTAATGGCGTAGATACACAACTATTCACGCCGGGGAGTTGCGAGCAGGATCCAGCCACATTAATATTTATTGGCACACTGGACTGGTATCCGAACACCAGAGCTGTACGCTATATCGCAAATGAGATCTGGCCAAGATTAAAACAGATCATCCCAAACGCTAAAATCAACATCATTGGATATGGTGCACCCGAAGACCTGCTTCAACTAAGTAATCAGGACAGTAATTTTAATGTATTGGGCTACGTAGACGATCTTAAACCGTACCTTGACACCGCCACCCTGTATATTTGCCCTATTGACGATGGTGGGGGAACCAAGCTAAAAATTCTTGATGCGTTCTCTGCCGGGAAGGCTGTTGTTGCGCACGAAGTGGCCTGCGAAGGATTACAAGTAGAGCACGGAAAACAAGCTCTGCTAGCGAGTGATGCCGATAGCTATATCGAAAACATTATTACACTCATAGAGAATAAAAATCTGCGCGAGGAGATACAAAAAAATGCTCGGAAACACGTTGAAGAGTCCTTCTCTTTTAGTTCGATCGGACTCCGGCTATCCCAACATTTTTCTAAATTGCACGCCGACAAAAAGAAATAATCAGCAGATAAAAATTACGCCCTGGGCACAACGTTCACACTCGGATCATTCATTTTTTTTATTGGGGCTTTTTGATCCGGCAAGGTAATCTCTGACAAAGAACCGGAAGGCCCTATAAGTTCATACCCAGTTAAGTAAATTCCCTTGTTGGAGCCACCTACGCCCGTTCCCAGACAGGGTGAACCGGCCTGTAAACTATAGTCGCCTGTAGATGGACTGGTAAACCTGGGGTTACTATTAACATCATGCGCTGCGAACTTTCCACCCGACGCCGAGCTTACCTGGCCAGAATTTGAATATTGCTTACCTAAATAGTAGTAACCACCTGAATTGTAGGTATGGTTGTAATCTGCAAATTCCAATACATTTTTATTTGAATTGGAGTTATTACCCTTCGACTCATAGTTAACCCAAATTCTGTCTGAATTATACATAATGTTATTAAATATCTGCCAGTTGTAGGTATCCTGAAGCCAAAATACACCATTGCCACTTCTACCCGCACTATCAAAAACATTGTTACTGACAAACTGCTTACCGGATGCGCCGGCAGCATTACCCCGATCATAAATGGCGTAGTAGGTTGTCAGATTTTTAAATACATTAGCTTGTATGATTGCATAATTTTGATGATTGGAGGATGAGCCATAGCCATAATCCAGGCCAATACCGCAATCATGTAAATAACAGAATCTCACAACAGGTGATACCGATCCGGCATTAGGACGCTTGAAGTAACAGGCCGGGCCAGCATTTGATGACTCACAGCGATTAAGTGAGAAATTTGTTGAATCATAATAGAGACACAAACCACCCGCATTCTGGTTGGTATTACTGCCATTTACCTGAATGTTATTGGAGGCACAGCGCCACATTCTCAAGCCATCGACATGCTGCCCACAAAATGCCGCCGTATTACTGGAACCATTTATATTATTAAAGGTACAGAGCTCAATATTGATACCTGTACTCTTTCCTTTCCAGTTCATTATTCCGCCATTCTCACAATACTGTGCTGAACTACTGTTGAGATTGGTAAAATCTATCTTCCTGAATGTCATCCAGTTCATGCCACCGGCAGCATAAAACCCTATAGAGGTTACACCGCTACCATCAATCCTTAATTTATTCCCTGGCCATGCCTGGATAAATACTCTATTGCCCTCATTGTTTCTACCCGCTGGGGTTTTAATACAGTTAGCCGTACCACCACCGCCATTAGGGTTCGCGGTATTAGTTCCATCAGGAACTACCGTGCCTTTACCATAGATATATCGTTTTGATCCCACATTGGCAATTGCATCATAGATATTATTGTATGGACTCGATGCAGTACCCGAACCATTTGACCCAGCCTGGGCATCAAAGAATACTGCGGAATTATTGGCCGCAGTAGTCCCATCATCAATAACACCATAAGCTCTGGTGTAACTGCCATTATGAAGCGTCAAGCCGCCTGTGGGGTTAGATAGCTGCGCAACAACTCGATGATCACCGGCTACTGTTTTACCCGGCACATCAACCGTAAACGACTTTATATCCGCCTCACCATCGGCCCAGGATAGAATTCCGCTAGCCGCGCTATGGCTATCGCCACTGGTTGAGAAACTGACACTCACCGACCCTGAAGTCCCGTGCGTTCTACATACAAAGAAAGTATGGGTACCGACAGAATTCAGCTCTGAATAGTCCATATAAAAGCCAACACGACCCGGTCCAGACAAATTTATCCTAAGCGGCGTGATCAATTGCGTCGAGTTAGCACTTTGTGCAAAGGATGGGTTGAATTTAAGTAACGTCGTGGAGCCCACGGTTGCCGTCAGGGCCTTCATAAATAATCTTCTATCCATTTTCAACACTCTTGTTGTCAAACTAATGAATATAATTTATCAAGGGGATTTGGCTAATACAAGATTTCCTGCCCATAAATGTGCATTCTTAAGCAATCTCTTCTAAAATTGCAGATTGAATCACAACTTCCGAGACAGCCTCAATCAACCGGCACAACTTTCAAAGGGCATTGGCTTGTTTTCCCCAAAGATTAAAGCGTTCACATTATACCCCACTTATTTTGCCCGGCACTACTCACACTTCCTTGCTGGCATCATTCAATACAGCAGTGAATATAACATAAGGTTATATTTTACAGGTCTTGGTGGCGAAATAAGCAATATGCAGGACCTCACCGGGGCCTCTTTCCTTCGCTGCGAGCTTCATTCCGGGGAAATACTCGATATCTGCTTTGATATGGGCGACTGGCCAGAAATCGCCTCCATAGCGGCCCTGGACGCCTGTGATATTTATGTCAAAAGAAGCCTTTCTTACCAGCACCTCAGCACCCTGCCAGAACAATACAAAGCCAAAATAGTACCCTATGGATTTTATTTTGCCTGCTCACAGGAAAGCCTGGGCATGGAATTTAAAGCCGCCAGAGCGTACTGGCTGGACCGACTTGCCAGCGGCGCCAGTAATGGCTACATGGCCAGTATCTTCCTGGCCAGATGGATTGCGCGAGCCCTGTTTAAACGCAAGCCTTTATTTATACCGCTTTCATCACTGGAGGCGATTAACGGCGGGGAAAATACCGTCTTTTACCATGCCAGAATCTGGAATCCGGTACACCATAGAACACACGCTTCAAAGACAATCGAAGCGCTTAATAACACCAGGATGAACCTGGTAAGAACATTAAAAGAAGGCTTGGGAGAAAAATTTATAGGTGGAATAACACCATCAGAATACGCCTCGAGAATATGCCCGGAATTAATTACACCCCACGGAAGTGACAGTGCCTCATATATGAAACTACTCTCTCAATCAAAAATTGTCATTACCGAAGAGGGCTTACATGGGTCAACAGGATCACGACTTGGCGAATACTTTGCAGCCAATCGCTGTGTTGTCAGCGAGGCACTTTACTACGAAGTTCCAAATCAACCCATCAATGGAAAACATTGGCATGTCTATAATAGTGTTTCTGAATGCCTTGAGATATGCCAGAGACTTATTGAAGACCCAATACTGATTGAGGAAACCATCCAAAATATAAGCTCATTTTATAACGAATACAGCAGCCCACAACGTACTATATTTCATCTTCTGGAAGACAAGGTCAGTAAAGAGCAATCTAAATAACTTCCTGAGGAAGCAATGCACAATACAAAAAAACATCAAGTAATAATACAAGAATGTATTCTGGAATCGGCACGTGATGCTGCCATTCTTATGGGCTTACTAAACAAAAATATTGAAGAAGAAGTGTATGCTGAAAAAACTGTTAACAATAATAAGTTCACCGTATCAAAAAAGGAACTAAAAAACAGAGCTGCTCGACTGGATATTATTTACATAGACCAAATACCCATAGGCTCAGTAGTCCTCGTTGAAATCAGCCATAAACTCTACCACATGGCCGGGATGTACATAAAAGAAAGTTATAGAGGGAAAAACCTTAAAGATAAATTAAATACAGCCCCTGAAACTGACCCACATCAAAAGCCATCTATTTTTTTACTGGAAAATCTAATAAAGGACCTGCTGGATCAAGATTATCAAATGACACTGGAAGTGATGAATTATAATCGCGGAGCCTGCGAACTCTATGAAACCAGATTCTTTACTGGCGATAAAAATAAAACCGAGCTTGGCTTGGAATTAATGACAAAAGATAACATCTTATCTTATTCGAAATACCGGAAAAAAAATATTGGCAAGTGGCACAATATCGGTGAAGAAAACCAGGAAAAAAGATGGGGAATACAATGGGAAAACGTACCTGACTATAAGAATACGACCCGCTGGTCAATTAACCGGATTTACTTGTTGGCCGCGCCAGGAGACTCTTTCCTTCTTTCTGACAAGTCAAAAATATCGAAAAAAAGAAAGGTAGAACTATTTTTACACATTCTATTCTCCAGACAATGGTTAGCCTATCTAAACTATAGATTAACCAATATTATTACCAGGCGCAGCTAACACCGGTCGCCATGAAAGGGCTTGATAATCAAGCTTTGTACATTATTACAGTTTTTAATTGTATAAAACTGATAAGATTTCGATGATAATCGCCACCAATAGCACTATTACAATCAATATTGAGCGAAATGTTTTCATCCCCGCGCTCTCTAAACCTTATATAGAAGATTTATGGATAAAGATAAAGCACAGGAATTTTTCAAACACGAAGTCAGTGATTATAAATCAGAGCATTATGGATCAGGCTACCGAACCTTCATGTCAGTCCGGCAAGAGGCATTCCTAGATGACATTGATAAGCTCAACTTACCAGCGGCCAGCATAGCCCTGGATGCCGGATGTGGCCCCGGGCTACTCACCAAAGAATTATTTGATCGGGGGCTAAACATGTACTGCCTGGATACTTCAGGCGCAATGTTAAATCTTGCAAAAAGCCAATATACCGAACAGGACTCCCCCCTACCAGAGTTCACCCAGGGTAACATTGAGTCCATTCCCTTTGATGAAAATCACTTTAACCTGCTGGTAAGCGCCGGTGTCATTGAATACCTTAAAACTGACGATACCGCTCTTAGCGAGTTCCACAGAGTCTTAAAAAAAGACGGCTTTCTTATTTTATCAGTTACTAATAGCCTTTCGCCCATTGGTATTCTTGAGGGGCTGATCGAATGGATAAAACGCAATGATTTTACGCGCGGACTATGCAATCAACTACTGTCGGCCATGGGGCGCACCCCGGTAAGGGCCAGGGAATTTGAAGTAAGAAAACACCACCCTGCAAACTTCGATAAGGCGATAGAAAGAAACGGATTCAGCATAATAAAATCCGGATACTTTTACATGCTACCCTGGCCTCATCCCTTTGACAGAATATTCCCCAATGCCAGCTCCCTTCTCGGGAATAAAATCGAATCTATCAGTAACTCCCGGTTTGGTTGGCTTTCTGAAGGCTATTATGTCGTCGCAGAGAAAAAATAAATGAACTTTCGAATTACCCAAACATTGTAATTTCATTGTTTCTCTGCTGAAAGATTCAATTATATAAATTTCATCTGCAATAAATTCCTTTAATTGAATATAGCGAGCATTCAGCCCCTACAGCAGCGGTAATAATTATAGCGGGCGACTGTGGCTTTCCAAATGCTTAGTAACAAGTTAATAGTTACCGACAGTCAGTTCTCGATACGCCTGCATCACGACTGCTGCCGCTTGAATAGGCTTAGTGCGATTAAGCTGCAGAGAGAACACCTCCAAGCCCACCGTCGGCTGAGCCCCCACCGCATCCAACGCGTGAAGTAATTGCTTTAACGGCATCTCGCCCTGCCCTGGCAATAAGCGAGCAGCTATAGTTTCAGCCATCAATGCATTAGCACCTGTCCTGTAAGGCCCCGCACTGGCGGTAGTTTTAAAAAACTGTTTGCTACCCATGACCTTAAAACCATCACGCAAATTACTGATCATTAATCTGGCAAGGGATAGCTTATCCTTAAAGCCCAGTGCGACGGACTGTAATGGCGAGTCACTCACTTGAATACCGGTAATTAACTGCGCCTGCTCCGGCACCAGTGCTGTGATGGCAGCAATAGCATCGTTGCCATCACTGTGAAAAAAATGCCAAAAGTCCAACATTAAACCAGCATTGCCCTGACCAGAACCATCCACCACCTTTAGAGCACTGTCTAAATCACCAATTGCCGTCCAGGGTAGAAACTCAAAATTGACACGCAGTTGATAGGCGGAAGCCCGCTGGCAAACTCTGGCGTACTTCTCGGTCACTTCATTAATAGACATAGCAGGTACAAACGCCGGCGACACATTAATAGAGCGGGCATTGAGGCCACCGGCGATTTCATAAATCAGATGCTCCGATGGACTGGCATCCTCACCAAACCAGTCCATCAGTGGGTCGACCTCATCCATGGCGATATTATGCTCCGCCAGGATAGCCTGCATATTTTCAAGGCTAAGCTTTTCTTTGCGCCTGGCCTGTAAATATTGCTGAGGGGACAGTGATATAGCATCAAAACCTGCCTGCTTAGCCGCACTGACGCGTTGGCGAAATGTCGCATTGAGTATCGTACCAGCGCTCAGTAGCAAACGACTGCTGGCAAGTGGAGGGGTTACTGTATTCATAAGGTGTAGTCTACGCTTTGTTCGGCTCAGCCAATTGCTTTGGAGGACCAACATGCTAGCAGCCGTACAGCCAACATCTCAAGTAAAAATGAGTTTTTTTATAGTTTTATCTCATTTTTTATCATAAAATAAGATTTTTACTGTATTGTCATCAAATATGGTTAACAAACAAAGCAAATCCTCCTCAACACTGGAATGCATTCTATTGGCCGCTATTCACTGCTATGGATTGTACGGTGTGGATGAGACATCACTCGAACAAGTGGCCAAACAGGCGGGGGTCAGTCGCTCGACTATCTATCGTCACGCTAAAAACCGTCGTGAATTACTCAACAAAGTACTGTTGCGCGATGCCGACCATGCGTTAACCGAGCTCGAAGCTGCCTTGCGCTATCAAGAAAGCTTAGAGAGTGTGGTGCTGGAAAGCATTTTGTTTTTAATGCGACGCCGTAACAACTACGAGATGCAACATATTTTGTACGGCGACAGCGAACAAGTCAGCCAGGGTAACGGCTTGTCATTGGAGCTGCTTTGCCTGCTCGCGACTAACACACTACAAGGTCATTTTGAAAAAGCCGTCGCGGCCCATAAATTACCCGACCGACTCACGCTGGCAATGCTTGCAGACTGGGTGAGCCGCATCACCTTATCACTGCACAGCCAGCCCTCTGTATACACCGAATCTGAAGCGTCACTGCGCGAATACTTAACAATTATGCTGAGCCCGATATTTAGACGCCAAGCTTAAACTTATACTCAACCCGCCCCTGTGCGGATAATAAGAGCGACATTAATGATGAAAAAAATCACTGCATTTCAAAATAAAATCGTCATTGTTACCGGTGGCGCTGCAGGTATTGGCCGTGCGGTGTGCGAAGCTTTTGCCCAGTGTGGCGCCCATGTTTACGCGGCCGATATTAATGAACAAGGCCTGCAAGCTTTAACCTCACAATCATTTCCCGGTTCAATTACCACTATCAAAATGGATGTCAGCCAGGCGGTAGACTTTCAAACAGCTATTGACCAGGTTGTTGCCGAGCATGGTGCTCTGGATATTTTAGTCAACAACGCCGGCATCGCCGTAGCCGGTGATTTTCATGACACCACTATGGCCGAGCTCGAGAAGATCATTAACATCAATCTCTGGAGCGTTATTCACGGTACCAAACTCGCGTATTCACAGATGATCAAGCAAGGCCGCGGCCATATTGCCAATGTGTCGTCATCGGGTGGTTTAATGCCTGTACCCAAGCAAACCATGTATTCCGCCATCAAGCATGCAGTAACCGGCTTTAGCCATTCACTGCGCGAAGAAGCGGCCCTGCGCGGCGTAGAGGTCAGTGCAATATTCCCGGGCATGGTGCAATCAGATCTGTGGGATAACGCTATTAACGTTAAAGATTATAATATGAAAAAGGTTATGCAGGGCACCGGCCTAAAACCCATCTCTGCACAGGAAGCAGCCCAGTATATTTTAGAAGGGATTGCCGGCAACAAGCGCTCAATTATTTTCCCGCGAATCAACCGCATCATTGTCCGCCTGTATCAACTATTTCCTAACATCATGGCGAAAGTGGTCGTGGCGCCTCTGGCAAAGGCGTCCAAATAATGTCAATCCGAACGCTATTACGCAAACCGTTCACTAATACTTGCTTTGCCGAGCCTCGCGACCTCTCAGGAAAAAAGATCATCGTCACCGGCGCCTCAACAAATTCACTGGGTTATGAAACCGCCAGGCAATTAGCCAACTGGGGGGCAACGGTTATAGTCACTAGCCGGACAAACACCGACAAGATAATCAGTACCCTCAAAAAATCGCTACTCGAGAATGGTGTTGACGCCAACATTGACGGCCACCCACTGGATTTAGCTGATTCAAAATCTGTCGGGCAGTTCACTAACTGGTATCACCAGCGGCACGGGGATCGCCTCGATGTACTGATCAATAATGCCGGCATTCACCTGGATTTACTCTCCAGGTGGAAGCAAGCTAAACTTAGCACCGATGGTCATGAAATCCAGTGGCGCACCAACTACCTTGGCAGCGTCCAGCTCACTCATAATTTATTACCGCTATTAAAAAAAACCGGCCAACGCTATGGCGACGCCAGAGTCGTCAATGTGGTATCACAACTCCACAGCCGTGCCAGCAACGAAATCCTTTTTGACAGCAGTCACAGCTACGAATCCTGGCAAGCTTACGGTCTGTCAAAACTGGGGCTAATTCACTTTAGCAACGAGCTAAATCGACGCTTTTCCCAGTCCGACAATCTGCAAAGCTACAGCCTGCATCCTGGCAGCCCCTACGGCACTTACACCA
>JAUXFT010000098.1 GCA_030622755.1 Aestuariirhabdus sp.
ACCATTTTTACCTCCGCAACCCTGAGTTTTGGTGTTATCGCCGCCGCTGAGATGGGCGACAAGAGCCAGCTGGTCTGTATGGCCCTGGCAGCTCGCTACGCCTTAGCGCCTGTTTTCGCCGGTTCAGTGCTGGCATTCCTGATTCTTAATTTGCTCGCGGTTCTTGTGGGATCGACTCTGGCGCTCTTAATTCCGGAATCGATTATCATTGCGTTTGCCGCTCTGCTGTTTGCCGTGTTCGGGATACAGTCCCTGATCAATCAGAATAACGTTGAAACCGTCGAACAGGATTCAGTAAAAGCCAGCAAGAGTATCTTTTTCACCACACTGCTGATGATCTTTTTGGCGGAACTGGGGGATAAAACGCAATTAGCGGTCGCGGCAATGAGCTCCACCGAAAACCCGTACGGGGTTTATATCGGATCTTCGCTGGTCCTTATAGTCACCAGTGCCATCGGGGTATTCGCCGGCAGGCGCTGGTTATCAAAAATGAATCCACGACGGCTGCACCAGTTCAGCGGATTTTTCTTTATACTCCTTGCTGGTTTGCTTCTGCTTAAACTCTTCTGATATTCATGTGAAGCGGGATTCAGAGCAGACAAGCAAAACATCAAAATATTCTAATCAGGACAGATTTCACATGGCCGCCAAAAAATATTACGTCGTATGGGTAGGCCAACAGCCTGGCATCTACACCACCTGGGCTGAAGCCGAGCGGCAGGTGAAGGGCTTTGCCGGAGCCAAGTACAAATCTTTCCCCAACTTACCCGCAGCTGAGGCTGCCTATGCCAACAAACCCTCTGCTTCAATTGGTGCACCGTCTACAAAGAAAGTTTCTACCAAGAAAACCGCTACAACCGCCTCATCGACAGTCGATCTCTCAGCAGATATCAGTATTTTCTGTGACGGTGCCTGTGATCCCAACCCTGGCAAAGACGGTACGGGTATCGCTATCTACAAAAAAGATCAGGTAAATCAACTCTGGTATGGCCTCTACAACCCCGCGGTGCTGAGCTGCCATCTTGCCCCGAGGCAAGCGCTTTTTTAGTACTGTCTTACCGAAATTTTCGGCGCCGTGGAGTTGAAAATATTTTGGGGAATATCAATGCCCAGTACGTCAATAGTCATGTTGATCTCCCATCCGAGGTTAAGGTCCTTTAGATTTAAACTAGTCTGAAGAAATCCGCCGGGCTAGCGGCGTGAATGGGGATGGTTCATTACATTAGTACCAGCCAAATGACCGATGAACTAGGTTTAAATTGGCAACTTAGGTAGCTTATACTTCCTGTACTCTACGCTTGAATTATAATTACATTTTCCACCGGTCTCTAAAGTCTGGTGCTGCTGAAATTGGGGGACATCGATGGAACTGGAGAAATTGGCACTGCTTGAAAACGCTACCGCAAGCGGGCGCAAGGAGATGTTCCGGCTCGGAACCGCGATATTGTTCATAGTCGGGATCATTATTTTCATCACGCAACGCGGCGGCGAAGTAAGCTACGCATTGGTAGTGGCCGCCATTATCGGCGGCTATATGGCGATAAACATCGGCGCTAACGATGTAGCCAACAACGTCGGCCCGGCGGTGGGTTCCAAGGCGCTCACCATGACCGGCGCCATCCTCATCGCTGGTATTTTCGAGGCTGCTGGCGCACTGATTGCCGGGGGCGAGGTAGTCGGCACTATCAAGGGTGACATCATTGATCCCAAGGCGATTGCGGACACCACCGTGTTCATCTGGGTGATGATGGCGGCACTGCTCGCCGGCGCGCTATGGCTCAACTTCGCCACCTATGCCGGCGCGCCAGTATCCACGACCCACTCCATCGTCGGGGGCGTATTAGGCGCTGGTATCGCGGCGGGCGGCTGGGGCATCGTCAACTGGTCAACATTGGGCGGAATTGCCGCCAGCTGGGTGATCTCACCCGTTCTCGGCGGCATTATCGGGGCATCCTTTCTCTACCTGATCAAGCGCACGATCACCTATCGGTCCGATGTGCTGGCAGCGGCACGCACAACCGTGCCCTTATTGTTGGCACTCATGGCCTGGGCGTTTTCGACCTATCTGATGATGAAGGGTCTGAAAAAAATCTGGCCAGTCGGATTCGGCATGGCGACCCTGATTGGCCTCGGTATCGCGGTGTTGACCTACCTGATTACCAAACTTCAGGTGGCAAAGGCCTCGGCCAACCAGGTCAACGACAAGAGCAGTGTTAACAAATTATTCATCGTGCCGCTGATTTTTTCGGCCGCAATGCTAAGTTTTGCGCACGGAGCCAATGATGTCGCCAACGCCGTGGGTCCGCTGGCGGCGATCAACGAAGCCGTCAGCCACAGCGCAATCGTCTCCAAGGCGGCCATTCCAGTGTGGGTGATGATGGTGGGCGCCATCGGCATTGCACTGGGGCTGGCCCTGTATGGCCCCAAACTGATCAAGACCGTGGGCTCGGAAATTACCGAACTGGACCAGATGCGCGCTTTCAGCGTAGCGATGGCGGCGGCAATTACGGTGATCATTGCCTCACAACTCGGGCTGCCGGTGAGTTCCACCCATATTGCAGTAGGCGCGGTATTTGGCGTGGGCTTCCTGCGCGAGTACCTCAAGGCCCATTATGGGCGGATGATCGACACCATCGAAGAGCATCATGCGGGTGAGGATAGCGAGGTCGTCGAAGCCTACATGGAGCAGTTTCGCGCTGCCGACTTCGAGGAAAAGGGCCGCATGCTGATCGAATTGAAAGAGAGCAAGCAGGCGGTCATCGACAGCCATCTGAACAAGCACGAGCGCAAGGACCTCAAGAGGGTCTATCGCAAGGAACTGGTCAAGCGTTCCGCCATCAAACGCATCGTTGCCGCCTGGCTGGTCACCGTGCCGGTCTCCGGTGTGCTAGCGGGGATGCTGTTTTTTATGATCCGCGGCATGATGTTACCCTGATAGCTTCCAGCGCCGAACTACTGGTCATGTGGACGATGTATACGGACAGTACGTCGTCCACTTAATATTTCAAGCGTGCCGCTATCAGTAATTGGGCACGCGCTTTGAAAAGGTTTCCACGCTCAAGAAAATCCTGATCCACAGCCCGCCAAAGGTATTGCTGCTTACCGTTGATCTTGACGAAAACTTCATCGATGAAGCAAGTGTCACCATAACCTCGGTGCTGTTCATTACATGCATTCAGTATCAATATTCAGGTACGTATCTGCAGTTAGAACTCAGACAAGAATCCATGGTCTTTGATCCCACCTTTTTCACATCCATAACTCTGAGCTTTGGTGTTATCGCCACCGCAGAGATGGGCGACAAAAGCCAACTGGTCTGTATGGCCCTGGCAGCCCGTTACGCTCTGGGGCCTGTTTTTGCAGGGTCAATTCTGGCATTGCTGATTCTTAATCTGCTCGCGGTCTTCGTGGGATCGACTCTGGCGTTCTTGATTCCGGAATCGATCATTATTGCGTTTGCCGCGCTGCTGTTTGCTGTGTTCGGAATACAGTCCCTGATCAATCAGAATAACGTCAAACCATCGAAGAGGGTTCAGTCAAAGCCAGCAAGCGTATCTTTTTCACTACACTGCTGATGATCTTTCTGGCGGAATTTGGGGATAAAACGCAATTAGCTGTCGCCGCAATGAGCTCCACAAAAAACCTGTACGGGGTTTATATCGGATCTTCGCTGGTCCTTATAGTCACCAGTGCCCTCGGGGTATTCGCAGGCCGGCGCTGGTTATCAAAAATGAATCCTCGTCGATTGCACCAGTTCAGCGGTTTTTTCTTTATACTCCTTGCTGGTTTGCTCCTGCTTAAACTTTTCTGATATTCAGATGAAGCGGGTTTCATAGCAGACAGACTGCACATCAAATATTCTAATCAGGACAAATTCCACATGGCCGCCAAAAAATATTACGTCGTATGGACAGGCCAACAGCCTGGCATCTACACCACCTGGGCGGAAGCGGAGCGGCAGGTCAAGGGCTTTGCCGGAGCGAAATACAAATCCTTCCCCAACCTGCCTGCAGCTGAAGCAGCCTATGCCAATAAACCCTCGGCTTCAATTGGTGCACCGTCTACAAAGAAAGTTTCTACGAAGAAAACCGCTACAAGCTCCTCCTCGACAGTCGATCTCTCAGCAGATATCAGTATTTTCTGTGACGGTGCCTGTGATCCAAACCCTGGCCAAGCCGGTACCGGTATCGCTATCTACAAAAAAGATCAGGTAAATCAACTCTGGTATGGCCTCTACAACCCCGCAGGAACCAACAACACCGCTGAGCTGTTAGGGCTGCATCACTCGCTGCTATTTGCCCAGGAGGCTATAGAGAACAACCATAGCGTTATCATCTACTGCGATTCGAAATACTCCATTGATTGCGTTACCAAATGGGCCAAAGGATGGAAAGCCAAGGGCTGGAAAAAGGCCGGAGGAGAGATCAAGAACCTTGAGATCATTAAAGCTGCCCATGCTCTCTATCTGGAAATTGCCAGGAAGGTTGAAGTGAAACACGTGAAAGGGCACGCGGGTGTTGAAGGCAATGAACTGGCGGACCGGATGTCAGTGGTTGCGATTGAGCGGCAGGAGAAGGATTTGAGTCGGTATATGGACGGGCTTTCAGTTGAGGAGTTATTGGGGCTGGCCAGGGGTTGATAGTTCAAGCAGCCAGAGTTTCTACTTCCGCATCACCGCCAGAGTTGGCGGTGGCTTCTTCAGCAACGAATGGATCGCCCTGGATGACATTGTGAATGCTATTAGCGCCATTCCTTCCTACAAACCATTCAAGACTCTTATCTTCATGAAACGCTTCCAATCCAAAGGGGCGAATAACACAGTTTTCTTGCAGCGATACTTGCGCACGAAACCTGACATTAGAGAAAGATAAAAAAGTGGCGCTAAAATACTGTCCAATGACGAAAACATCTACAGGAAAAAAACAACTAAAAACCTTCCACTCTAATTTTTTATTTTAAAGTGCGTAATAACCGTACCCTGCTCCGCAAAAATCGTCATATATTCTGGCAGCTCCAGAGCGCCCAGGCCCTGAATGATTTCTGGATCCAGACTTTGGGTAATTACAAAATTATTGCCTCTGCACGCTGTCCCTATACCCACAAGCCGATCTGGTTCAATATCAATTTTATCACCCAGGGCATCGATTACATTTATACAGGCCTCTTCTGAGTTAGGCCATGCTCCCGTTGCCTTATGTTCAACGATAATTGCATTATGTAAGGCGGCGTGGGTGTAGACTATCGCCTGACCAAGTTCACGTGCATCCCGGTCCGCTACAAATTGTTTGGCAAAGTAGACGCCGTATACCACGAAAATTATCGCGGCAAATATGAGCAGTCGCCGGAAGTAATTATTGTCCTGACCAAAACTGCCTGAATTATCTGACATAATAAATCTCTGGTGCGATGGTGGTTTTACTAGGAGCCTGTCTGACTTAGGTGCTCGTCACGAGAGAAAGACCGGTTTGAGGCAGTTTTTAGACTCTTTTGAGGCGAATAGTCACTCTATTCAACAAAAAAGAGCATAGAAAATGACCAGGTCCGGCTTTTTCGCAGTAGGGCAACCCTGAGTCCGACAGACTCCTTGAGTTAGCTACTGTGCAGGGCTGCTACTTATGCATCGAGTCCGATCCTTTATGGTCGGTAAGGCACCAGCATGCCCCTTTCGCTGCTTATACCGCAGCGCTGGATTATTTCAGGCGTTTTAGAGTGTCTGCTTCTGTCGTGATGTTATGGTTTGGATTGTTGCTGCATTACAGCGGGAGGTTCAGGCACTGACAAGTAGCCGTATCGATAGAGGCCGCTCTGGGTTACTACGCTGAAAATCAGCCAGGCGTTAAGGAAAAGTATGGCTGATTTCAGTCCCCATCCAGCGGACTTGGCCTGACCATTGTCATTGGAAAAAATACCGGTGAGCATCAGGTAAAGACCGATGATCGGCGAAATAGCGAAGGATGCGAAGAGCACAACGTATTTGTTGCGGTGCAGTGGTACCGACTTGTAATCAGGATATAGTACTGGCTTGAATAGTCCGGCAAAGGTCAGGCCTGCTCGTTTGGCTTTTGGGGGTGTTTGCTCGTCTGCCATGTTACCTCTCCTTGGGATCGTACTATCATCTCATTGTATTAACATCAGCAGTTAAACGTATAGCCGTAGTTACCCTGATATTTCATCGGTCGTCCGCAACTGGAGCCTGAATGCATGATTGAATGAAATCTGCGACTGATCTCAGCACTGGTCGTTGGGCTTTTTGTGACGCTTCATCTGTTGAATCATAGTCTGGGGCTACTGAGTGTTGATGCGATGGAAGCGATGCGTCAACTGATTACCCGGTTTTGGCATTTTCTGCCGGTCACGATCATTTTATATCTGTCGTTGTTCACCCACTTTACGCTTGCCTTTGTTGCCCTGGCGCGTCGAACATCCTGGAACTTGCCCAAATGGCAATTAGCCCAATACGTTTTGGGTTTCAGCGTACCCTTGCTATTAATCCCCCACGTTATCGGGGCCCGATTGACGCCGGCGTTACTGGAAACAGTTGAGGGTGGATATCAGTGGGTTCTGGGGGCTATTTGGAATACGGAAGGGTTGCTGTTTTGGCAAAGCCTGATGTTGTTAATTGTCTGGTCGCACTTTTGTTGCGGGATTCATTTCTGGTTGCGCATACGTGCGGGCTATCGCCGATGGTTATCCTTGTGGCATATCCTGGCGATAGTGATTCCCTTGTTAGCGTTACTGGGTGTTTATCGTGCGGCTTTTGAAGTAGGCGATATTGATTTGGGTGAACGTTGGCAACGCGTGTCAGCGGGTTATCCGGAGGTCGTGGAGCAGCTGCTCTGGGCTGATAATGCTGCCAGAAACCTCTTTTGGGGATGCCTGCTGTTGGTGGCGATCTACCATGCGGTGCGTATCTATCAGGGGCGTCGGCGAACCACAGTATGGGTCAATCACCCGAATCGGGGATTGCTAAATACTTTATTGAGTAATTAGCTTAAGCATTTACAGGGTGTAACCGACGTTTCGCAAGCCATTCCCCTGGGAATATCTACAATTCCTGGGGTTTTGAGGGCTAGTTATTTCACCTGGTTATTAGTTTATTCACCCGACTAATAGGCGCCTATTTACCGCGTTATTGCTGCTAGGTGAATCGTATCCTGCTGGGGTAAGGTTTTGCCTGGCCGTCTAAAAATAAGTAGTGCGAACGGCCGCACTCTCACAAAACTCGACAGGATAAGCATTATGTCAGACTTCAACGGCCAGGTGGTTTTGATCACCGGCGCAGCTAATGGAATCGGAAAGGCCGCAGCGCAACAATTTGCTGCTCGTGGCGCCAAACTCGCGTTGAGCGATATTGACGGCGAAGAGATGGTGGCCTTTGCAGAAGAGCTGCGCACTAGTGGCGCTGAAGTATTTCAGGATGAGTGCGATGTCAGCGATCCACAGCAGGTTAAACAGTTCGTAGTGGCTACGATCGAGCAATATGGCCAGCTTGATGTGGCGATAAATAATGCGGGTGTAGAGATGAATCATGCCAAGTTGGCAGACGTAACCCTGGAAGCATTTGATACCACGATGGCGGTTAATGTCCGAGGTGTTTTTCTGTGCATGCAGCAGCAACTTCCCCAGATGGTCAAGCAGGGCGGTGGAGTCATTCTGAATGTTTCTTCGGTTGCCGGTTTAAAGGCGGCCCCGACGATGTCGCATTATGCGGCCAGTAAGCATGCCGTGATCGGTCTGACCAAATCGGCGGCCGCTGAGTACGGGAAAAATAACGTACGGGTAAATGCCCTGTGTCCGTTCATTACTCATACCGACATGTTGGAACGTACCCTCGAACATCTACCGAACCGGGATGAAGCTTTAGCTCGCATGGTAGCACCGGCTCCGCTGCGTCGTGCCGCCAGGGTCGAAGAAGTTGTCAGTGCAATGCTGATGGCCTGCCATGCTGATAACAGCTTTATGACTGGCGCTGAAATCAAGGTGGACGGCGGTTTTACAGCGGTTTAAGACCTTTATATTGCGGGTGAAATGTAAAGCCTAGCGAGCCGCAACGGCGGCTCGCATTCGGTTCACGGCTTCTACCAGCGTTGCTCGAGGGCAACCAAAATTCAGTCGAACAAAGTTTGGATCGCCGAAATCCCGGCCCGGCGATAGACCCACTCCTGCCTCTTCAAAAAAAGCGGCGGCGTCAGCGACTTCAAGGGCTGATGCATCAATCCATGCCAGATAGGTGGCCTCGAAAGGATGCAGGGTCAAACCCGGAATTCGGTTGATCTGTTCAATCAGGAAGTCGCGATTGCCACGCAGGTAATCGAGTTGTTGCTGGTTCCACTCTTCGCTGTCGCGGTAAGCAGCTAATGCAGCGGTCAGCCCGAGCAGATTCACCTCGGGCACAATGCCTTGCTTCACTCGCATCATTCGTGCCCTTAATTTGGCATCGGGTATGATCGCAAAGGAGCATGCCAGCCCTGCGATATTGTAGGTTTTGCTGGGAGCCATCAAGGTGATGGTGCGCTTTGCCAGTTCGCTGTCGAGAGAGGCAACCGGAATGTGAGGGGTGTCGGGCTCCAGGATCAGGTCGCAATGAATTTCATCACTGCACAAAATAAGATCGTAGTGCTCACAGATTTCCAGCAAGCGTTGTAACTCTTCACGACGATAGCAGGTGCCACCGGGGTTGTGTGGGTTGCAGAACAGCAGCAAACGGCAATCGGCCGTAATGCTGTTTTCAAGAGCGTCGAAATCCAACACCCAGCGACCACTATCAAGACTCATAGGGACGCTGATCAGCGTACGGTCAGACAGTTTAGGTGCCGACATGAAAGGCGGATAGATGGGGTTCGGACTGATCACGCCTGAACCGATTTCGCCGGTGGCCCGACAGGCGAGGTGCAGGCCACTGACCATGCCGGGAATCCACATCAACCACTGCGGTTTAATGTTCCACTGGTAGCGATCCTGTAAGCGGTCAACCACCGTTTTAACAAGTTGGTCCGACACCAGCGTATACCCAAACACACCATGTTCAATACGATCGTGTAACGCTTCAATGATGGAGGGGGACGCCATGAAGTCGGTATCTGCGACCCACAACGGCAAAATGTCCCGGTCACCATATTTTTCCCATTTAAGGCTGTGGGTGTTTCGGCGATCAATACTGCGGTCAAACTTGTCCATGCTGTGCCTTGCTCTTTAGTTCGGGTAATAGTCCGGGTAATAATTGATGTATTGCTGGAAAATATTGAGTGTAAATGTTGCAGTAAGAGGCAATGGTAATCTGCAATAGCGGTAGGTGCCAGCCGCACTTATTCAATGTTTGTTTGCTGTAGAAAAACATCAGTGGATATTAGTATTGTTCATGGCTGGGATAAGGCGACCGTTATTGGTAATACGCATTCATATCCTTAAAGGTTTGAAGCAGGATCAGTGCGTTGCTGTGATAATGATATAGAATGTGATGGCATTCTAAAGGTGGAGGCAGAATGAAAGATTCCTTGATACCCGTAGTGATGCCGGTAGTTATGTCAGCAAAGCGATGCGTATTAATAACTTTAATGGCCTTACTAATAGTGACTCCTGTACTCGCGGAAACTTCGACCGAAGAGGAGGTGTTTTTTCCGCAGCAGCAAAGCGCCCAACAACTGCTGATGTTATGTGCTTCCAGCAGCATGACTCCAAGTGGTCGTAAACGGCAAAAATATTGTGACGGATTTGTGAGTGGTGTCGAAGAGGCATTACGCTTTTCGAGCCAACCGGCAGGTAAGAATCGGTTGTGTGTACCGAAAGATATTCCAGCTTACAGGTTGAGAAAAGCCTTTACCCAATATGCCAATAGCCACGAAGCAGATCTGGTTAAACCGGCCGTCGCGGTGGTTGTCGATGCGCTGACATCTTCTTTTCCCTGCACCGAATAATAGCAGCCGGATGAGGAGTAAAAACAAAAGATTGAGAGAAAGGTTTAAGTCAGGGTCAGTTTAAAGTTTGTTCTGGCTGAACTTTGTGGCTGGTAAATTTCATAATTTTTTTATGAGGCTAAAAATTCAACCCTAAAAATAAATAGCTAGTAAAACTGCACGACCAATGTTGATTTCATAGGAAATTATTTTCTCGGTTATTATGTTTTCCAGGTTTGCCATAGCAATATCGGAAATTCGGGCGTTAGCCCGTTTCATGATGCGCCAATATTCTCATGATGCCATTCACTCTGTAGTTCAGGATTCCGGTAAATTTCACCCTTGAGTCAGTCGCATTAAAATCATAGGTGAAGTGAATGTTTGCGCCTCCTGCCATGACGGTTTTCACCTCCTGATAATGGTAGGATTTTGTGCTGATTAGCTGGTAATGCAGCTTTCTGCGAAGTTTGAACGGCAGGATTAAAGGCCGCATTTCGTCATTAGTATTCAGTCGCCATCATAGATCTATAGTTATAGTGATATGAGGTGGCCTTGCAAGAGCAGCAAGCGCACTTGGGCAACAGCAACTTATGTATGGTGCGTCTACTTCGTCGTCAGATTGACTATACTGCGGCTTGGTTCAAGGGTTCTTGATTATGAAGAACTTGATTATGCAGAATTTATTTATGCAGGGGAAAGTGGGATGAGCATGTGGAATGCAGAGGTGGACTACGGGCCGTTGGCGCTGCTCCTCGGGAAATGGCAAGGAGATAAAGGTAAAGACGTTGCGCCGGAACCGGATGATGTCGAGAGAAACGATTACTATGAAACAATTCTGTTTGAAGCCGCAGGTTTGACCACCAATGCTGAAGAGCAGGAGCTGATTGCCGTTCGCTACCATCAGCTGGTTGCGCGTAAAACTACCGACAAGATTTTTCACAACCAGACCGGTTTCTGGATGTGGGAACCTGCGACTGGCCTGATTATGCAGTCACTGACGATTCCCCGGGGAATCTGCCTTCTGGCTGGCGGGAAGGCGGACGAAAGTGGCAAATTGCAGGTTCGTGCAGCCGAAGATGATCCCGAGTGGGGCGTTATTCAATCCCCTTTCATGCAGAAAAAAGCACGCGTCACCGCGTTTGAACACTCTATGTTTGTGGACAGAGAGGAGTTGGTTTACGAGGAGACGACGTTTCTGGATATCTACGGATCTGCGTTTGATCACACGGATGCCAACCGCCTCACGCGTTGCAGCTAATTGCATCTCCATGGCTGGTTATTAACGACTGATTTTCAACGATGGGTGAATGCTTGATCGGTTCAGTGCGGGCAACGTAAATAGCGCCTTTCGGGGTGCTCTACACTGCCGTAGCTGACGCTGGCGCTTACTTCCCCGGAACTCACCAGATATTCAAGATAGCGGCGTGCGGTGGTGCGACTGGCTCCAATTCGTTCGCCGACCAGTTCTGCGCTAAGCGGTTCGTCAATCTGCTGGAACTCAAGCCGAATTCGATCGAGGATTAATGCATCTATGCCCAATACCCGGGTCGCCAGTTAACTGAGGGGTCGTCATTTAATGCGGGACAGTTATGCAATGTAATCAGGGTATTAATGAGGGTATGTTAATGAAAGCGCGAAATGATCATAAACTTTATGCACAAAATGCTGGTTAGGTTTTTAAAAACCTTTAAAACCACAAACTGTTGTTGGCAGATGTTAATGATCTAAAGTAATGGGTGAGGTGTATCAGATAACAAAAAACACATAGCAACAATGAGGAATAACCAATGCTGAGTTTATTTTCGCGTAAACGTTCAACCCTTATGGCCGCGGCGCTGGCTACCTGTCTGAGTGCCGGAGCTGCGCTAGCGGCGGGCCCTGTTCAGGATAAAGTCCATTTTCTGATTCCCGGCGGTGCGGGTGGTGGCTGGGATGGTACCGCGCGTGGTGTGGGTGAGGCGCTGTCCAAATCCGGACTGGCAGGTACCGTATCCTATGAAAATATGTCTGGCGGTGGCGGTGGTAAGGCGATCGCCCACCTGATTGAAACCGCACAACAGAATCAAAACACCTTGATGGTGAACTCAACACCGATCGTGATTCGTTCACTGTCGAAGGTGTTTCCCCAGTCGTTCCGCGACCTGACACCGATTGCGGCCACCATTGGAGACTTTGGCGCGTTTATCGTGGCGGCTGATTCCAGCTATACCAGCTTCAAACAGGTAGCCGATGCCTATCTGGAAAATCCTCGTTCCGTCAGCGTTGC
>JAUXFT010000081.1 GCA_030622755.1 Aestuariirhabdus sp.
GCACTCCCTTATGTTTGCGTCCGAAATATAGCTGGTATTAACCAGTTAATACTTGTCACTTTATTACTTACGTTATTACTTAAGTAATTGCTTTCAGTATTGCTTAAACTATTTCTTAAGATAAGAACCTGAATCTGCAGCACAACAGCGAGATTTTTCTATCCTCCCTGTAGCTGTCGCAAGTTAATGATTTAACGATACCCAAATTAATCCGCCAGTGGAATGAACAAATTTCATTTTTCAGAACCAGTTAAAAAATCCACTCTCCAGACTTTCCTGGCAACCGCGTAACTGAGCACCATATTCACTGGCCCTGTTCTTTACCTTACCAGCAACCGACATCAACCAGGGCTTACTTTTATAAGTTCCTCGACGGTATCCACCCCAACCTTCATGATAATTAAGATACAACTTATCAGCATGCCACTTCGACACACCGTTGACCTGATGAGTTTTCCAGGTGTACCAACCGATAAAATCGATCGCATCAGCAAAATCATCACGACTGGCATTCCAGCCACCGGCTTCCTCTAGATAATCATCCCACGCAGGATCCTGTGCCTGGGCATACCCATACGCCGATGAAGGACGTCCTCCGGGAATAAACCCCAAGTACCAGGTACGGGGAGGCTGTGCATCAGACACATAGCGCGATTCCTGGTGCATTATCGCCATCATGATCTGTATAGGAGTTCCCCACCGCTCGTTACTATCTTGCGCGGCCTCATACCAGTCATCCTGTTCACGAAAAATTGAACAGATATTATTTGGATTCTCGGGAGGTGGTGTTGAACAGCTGGTTAAAAGCAGTGCGCCAAAAGACACCAGGGCGAGGCGCCAGATTTCTGAGCTACAGAGTGCCAACTTAGTTCTCCAGCCTATTATTTTTCATTTAATTGCTTTCCAGTTTAAACAATTGAACAATGAATTCCTCTTCGTTCAAAACCCTGATGCCCAGATCTTCAGCCTTGTTAAGTTTTGATCCGGATTTTTCGCCTGCAACCAATGTAGTGGTCTTTGCCGAAACAGAGCCCGCAACCTTGGCACCAAGTTCTTGCAATCGACTTTTCCCTTCGCTGCGCCCCATGGTGTGTAACGTACCGGTTAACACCCATATTTGTCCCTCTAAAGGCCGTGTACCTGCATCTACTTGCAGGTCTGGCCAACAAACACCGCGCTCCTGCAGCGAATTAATAACTTCAATGTTATGCGGCTGACGAACAAAGCGATGAATATGGTGCGCCACGATCGGTCCAACATCATCTACTTCGAGTAACTGCTCTTCATTGGCGGCCATTAATGCATCCAGAGTTTTGAAATAACGAGCCAGACTCAGCGCAGTGGCCTCTCCCACTTCGCGTATTCCCAACCCATACAAAAAACGCGGCAAGGTCGTCTCACGACTGCTCGCTAAAGATTCCAGAAGGTTTTCTGCAGATTTCTTCCCCATACGCTCAAGGGGCAGTAGCTGATCAAGTGTAAGATTGAAAAGATCTGCAGCATGGTGAATCAAATTTTCATCGACCAGCTGTTCGACTAACTTATCTCCCAGACCATCAATATCCAGTGCTTTGCGAGATGAAAAATGTTTAATGGCCTCTTTACGCTGTGCCTGGCAATAGAGGCCGCCACTGCATCGAGCTGCAGCTTCACCCTCTTCACGTTCTACTTCGGATCCACAAACAGGACACTCGATTGGCAGTTCTATTGTTTGTGCATCATCAGGCCGGCGGTTTTCTATCACCTTGACGATCTGCGGGATAACATCACCGGCTCGACGAATAACCACAGAATCACCGACCATAATTCCAAGGCGCTCAACCTCATCCATATTGTGCAGTGTGGCATTGCTGACCGTCACACCACCGACAAACACCGGTTGCAAACGAGCCACCGGCGTAACGGCGCCTGTTCGTCCCACCTGAAACTCTACATCCAGCAATCGGGTAATCTCTTCCTGGGCAGGAAATTTATAGGCGATGGCCCAGCGGGGAGCCCTGGATACAAAACCCAGTCGCTGCTGAAGCGCCAACCGATTTATTTTAAAAACAATTCCATCGATATCATAAGCAAGACTATCGCGTTTCTCAGAGAGATTTTCGTAATACTGCTGGCACTGAGAAGCTCCTTGCACAACGTCCATTTCAGCATTAATTCGCAAGCCCCAGGCATTCAACAGCTGCAACACTTCGCTGTGGGTATCCGGTAAATTATAGCCTTCTACCCTGCCAACGTTATAGCAACACATCTGTAATAGGCGGGTGGCGGTTATGCGCGGATCCAGTTGCCGCAAGCTCCCTGCTGCTGCATTTCTGGGATTAACAAAAGGTTTTTCCTGACGAGCACGAGCTTGCTCATTAAGGCGCTCAAAGCCTGCCCTGGGCATGTATATTTCGCCACGCACTTCAAGAATGGGAGGATAGTTTTCACCCCTCAGATGGAGCGGTATCGACGGAATAGTCCTGACATTGGCGGTAATATTCTCCCCTGTACTACCATCACCACGAGTAGCCCCTCGCACCAAAACACCATTGTCATAAAGCAGGCTAACCGCAATTCCATCCAGCTTGGGTTCGCAAGCAAACTCAAGTGTAATCTTACTGTTTAGCCGGTCTTGCAGACGCTTTTCAAAAGCCAGTAACTCATCCGCAGAAAACGCATTATCCAGCGATAGCATCGGTACTTCATGAGTGACCTGGGTAAAACCCTCTAATGGTTGGCCTCCCACACGCTGGGTTGGAGAATCATTGCTCAATAGCTCAGGGTATTCGCGCTCAAGTTGCTGAAGAGACCTCAACTGTCGATCATACTCCGCATCGGGAACGCACGGATCATCCAGCACATAATATTGATAATTGAAATCATTAAGCTGGTCACGCAATCGCGCAACTTCAACCCTGGCGGAAGATAGATCAGGTTTCATCACAAGTTTTCTACGGTGGTCGGGAATCAAGTGCGCGGGTTATTAAACTCGCGATCCAGGGCTAGCTGACGGCGCTCAAAATCCATAATACGCTGTTTACAATGTTCAAGCGTTTGCTGAGTCATCGCACTGTGACTTTCATCCTTCAAGTTTCCGCCCAGTTCGGTAGAAATATTATAAGCGGCAGCGGCCATCATTTCGAATGCCTTAAGGGGTTCAGCAGGCCCGGGCATCCCCATAAACATAGTGATCAGTGGCGTACGAAGATCTGCAAGGTTGTCAAGATCGAAGTTTCCCGGTTCGACACCATTGGCAATACTGAACTGAACCTTGCCATGTCCATTAAACTCTTTATGGCGGTGAAAAATGCTCATCTCTCCGAACTTCAGACCATTAGCCAGTAATTGCTGCAACAACAGATTGCCATCAAAACCCTGGGGATCTCGAGAGAACACGTTGATCACGATGACCTCGGCAGGTGGATGTTTCCTTGCCTTTTCATCCGTCACATTATTGCGCGAACCCACACGACTTGATGATTCTACAGGTTGGGAAAATAGAGATTTTTCACGCGGCTTGGTAGTTGTTTGAGGTTTTCTCGATGCTTTGTCCGGAATAGTTTTATGACTGGAACGAGCCTTGTTAGTGGGGGGAATCGGCGGCTGTCCATCAACCTCCATCAATACGGGTACAGGCTCATCCAGGTTCAATGAGGTTTGGGCCGGCACATAAGGTTCTTCAGTTACCGGTACAGGAGGCCTATCCTCAACATAAGAATCAGCTAAAGAGAATTCCTCAACACCCTCCGGAGAGGAGTACCTTGCCTGTTGAGTCCGGGGTGAATCATCCATCGACTCATTAATTGAATAATCAATCGTGTCATCCAGAGCAGAACCAAAGGTTTCATGAGTATCGAAATCATCCGTAGCGATTAGATCATCAGAGCTCTCAGGTTCAGATGGTTTCCCTGATACAGCTGCTCGAGTTGAAGCTTCTCGCGGAGGAGGCATAAATAACGGATCGTTGTGTTCGGCATCGTGATCGAAATCCTGATCCAAACCTGAACCAAAGGAATGATCGCCTTCAAAACCCTGTCCTCTTTGTTCAGCATCCACATGATCAGTTTGCTGAAAGGAAGAAATCACACGAGCACCACCATTGGGAAGCTCATCATTGAAATCAGCAGGGGTCTTATCCAACGAAAAGCCGAACTCATGCTGGCGTCGTTTCGCCGCTTTCATCCGCCGGAAACCATCGGCCAGGATTCCGATTATCAGAATCACCGCAACCACTACCAACCACTCACGCACACCCATATCCATACAGATCCATTAACCCTTAATCACTTAATTACCTGTACACGCCGGTTATCCCTGAATACTTTACGAAAAAACCTTTACGAAAAACCCATAGCGGCCTTACAGATAAAAGGTTAACTATGTTCGTTAAGTTTCGTTCCAGCGCACCACCCCAGGAGGCACTTATGCTGCTCATTATCGACCAGCATGAAACAAACTTCAAAATTACTATCAGACAGCCGCCAAAGTAGCCGCTTCCTCTATATCTACCGACACCATACGTGAAACACCAGGTTCATGCATGGTAACACCCATCAACTGCTTGCCCGCCTCCATAGCGATTTTATTGTGGGTAATATAGATAAACTGAACCGATGCGGACATCTCCTCAACCATTCGCGCATAGCGGCCTACGTTGGCATCATCCAGCGGGGCATCAACCTCATCCAACATACAAAACGGAGCTGGATTGAGCTGAAAGATAGAGAACACCAGTGCGATCGCGGTGAGCGCTTTTTCACCACCCGACAACAGATGAATAGTGCTGTTTTTCTTACCCGGTGGCCTCGCCATGATGGTGACACCTGTATCGAGCAGGTCGTCCCCGGTAAGTTCAAGATAGGCGTGTCCGCCACCAAACACTTTCGGGAAAAGTAGCTGTAAGCCACTATTCACTTTTTCAAAGGTTTCTTTAAAGCGGCTTCTGGTTTCGCGATCAATACGGCGAATCGCGTTTTCCAGAGTTTCCAGCGCTTGCACCAGGTCGTCATTCTGAGAATCAAGGTACTCTTTGCGTTCCGCCTGAGCTTTGTATTCATCTATCGCTGCAAGGTTAATCGCCCCCAAACGCTGGATTCGATTATCCAGTCGCCTGAGCTGATCCTCCCACTCCGTTTGCGTCGCATCTTCTGGCAGGTTGTCCAGTATCGTAGGAAGATCAAAATTCTCTTCGACTAACTGCTCCTGCAAGTTTTTACGATGTACCTGAAGCGCTTGCCACTCCATGCGAATCTGCTCCAATTGACCGCGAACTGCCTGGGCATGCTGCTCGGCCTGAGAGCGTTGTTTTTCATTCTCTCGCATCTCGTGATCGAGGTTCTCCACCTTACGGCGTGATTCTGCCAACTCCTCTTCGACCAGAACACGCTGTTCGAGCAGCTCCTGCAGAATCATTTTCTGCTCATCTGCAGGTTCGCTGCTCAGCTGCAAATTTCCCTGCAACTGCTCACGTCGCTCTTTAAGCTGCTCTACCTGAGCTTCCAGGCGAACCACCGCCTGACGAGTAGAATCAAGTTGAGTACGCAAGGATTGCTGGCGCAACGCGAGCTGGTGCGCTCTGTCTTTATCGTGCCGTGAACGTTGACGCGCTTCGTCAAGACGGGTTCGATTATCGTCTCGCTGACGCAGCAATTGCTCTCGCTGCCCGGTGTCACTTTCCATCAGATCCAGAGCTTCCTGCAACACGAGTCGCGCCTCACCCAGGCTCTCCTGCTCCATCACCTGCTGCTCACGAATTTCAGACAACTCAGCATCGATGTTGCCTCGCCGTGCGGTAACTTGCTCAACACGAATCTTTTTAGCACCCAGGTCAGCACGAAATTCACCCTGCTTACGGGTTTGTTCTGCCATTGTTTTCTGTAGCGATTCTCGCTCATTCTCAGTTTGGGAAAGCGCTTCCCGATGTTTCAATAACCGCTCTTCGAGGGAGGTAACCCTGTTTTGATTCGATTCAATCTCTGCCAGCAGTGTTTCCAGTTCCTGTTGGCGCTGAAGCACACCTGCCTGCTGATCTTCATCACGGGCAACCCGCAGCCAATTGGCACCAACCCAAATACCATCACGCGTGACGATCGATTGACTGCCCTTGAGAGATCCACGTAACGACATGGCTTCTGCAAGATCGTCTGCTATCAGGATGCCATCGAGCAAGGGCACTAAATCTCTGTTGGCCGTCACTTTTGATAATAATTCTGTAGTTTTATTACTGGTTTCGCTGACACTCCCGCTAGCGCTATCCAAAGCAATCAGGGTGCCAGCGTCGAGACCACCCAACAGTTTGGAAAGCGGATCGAGACCATCGACGCATACCGCCTGAAGGTTGTCGCCCAGCACTGTCTCTAATGCCAGCTCCCATCCCTCATCGACTTTGAGTTGCTCCGCCAGGCGCTGACAGCCATCAAGCCCTTCACGCTCAAGCCATTCACCCACTCCACCTTGTTGGCCAAGTGCAGCCTGCTGCAATGCTTCCAGTGAAGCACGGCGCCCTATCTGGCCTTGCAGCAACCCTCGTTGCTCATCAAGTAATGCACTGTCACTCTCAATAGATTCCCGGCACTGCTCTATTTGCTCTTGCAGTGATTCACTGTTGAGTTGCTGATCGTCTGCGGCAAGTTCAAGTTCAGCCAATTGCTCACTAAGCAGTTCAATCTCCTCATCCGCATCGCCTGTTGTTAACTGGGAACGCTCGTCATCCAGTTTACGGATCCGCCCCCCTAAACGAGAGACGACCTGCTCAATATGCTGAATACGGGATTGCTCGACTTCTGCCCTTTGACGAGGTTCAGCGGCTTTGAGGTTAAATGCATCCCACTGCTGCTGCCACTCCTGCATGCTTTCTTCGGCAGATTCGAGGGTCAGCGCCGCTTCCTCCTCGGTTTCATTGACCAGCTCAAGTTCGGGTTCAATCTCTTCGAGCTCGGCCTGAAGCTGCTTCACTAACTGCTGGTCAGTAGCCAGGTGCTTGCTGTTATCTTCCCAACTGGTTTCTGCCTGATGCAGGTCTTCATGCAACTGCCTGGAACGCTCACGGCTGTGCTGAATATTCTGTTCAATGCGCGCAATCTCGCCGCCAACACTGTAGAAACGCCCCTGCACTTCATTAAAACGATCGGTTAGCTGCGTATGTTCGTCACGCTTTTTTTCGATTGCACTGTCCATCGCTCGCTGATCGGCGACAAAAGACTCCATCTTGACTTCGAGGTCGCGAATAACCGTCTCTTTTTCGCCCACATCAGTATCAATGCTACGCCAGCGCAACGCACTCAACTGGGCTTTTTTTAGCCTCTCTTCGGCTTTGAATTCAGTGTATTTTTCAGCCGCCTGCGCCTGGCTGTGCAAGTGGTGCAACTGACGCTCTAGCTCATCACGTAAGTCGGTTAAACGTTCCAGGTTTTCGTTGGTACGGCGAATACGGTTTTCAGTATCCCGGCGACGTTCTTTGTATTTCGATATACCCGCGGCTTCTTCGATAAAAATACGCAGATCTTCAGGGCGAGATTCAATCAAATTGGAGATAATACCCTGACTGATAATCGAATAGCTGCGAGGACCGAGGCCGGTTCCAAGGAAGATATCGGTAATATCACGACGACGGCATTTAGTGCCATTCAGGTAATATATATTTTTGGCATCGCGCGTCACCTTACGGCGCACAGAGATCTCAGCGAACGCTGCGTATTCTCCGCGAATGGTGCCATCACTATTATCAAAAAGCAGCTCAACGACCGCCTGCCCCACCGGCTTGCGGGCGTTGGAGCCATTAAAGATGACATCGGTCATCGACTCGCCACGCAGGTTTTTCGCAGAGCTTTCACCCATAACCCAGCGAACGGCGTCGATAATATTGGATTTTCCGCAACCGTTGGGCCCAACAACCGCACACATGTTGCTCGGAAATGTCACCGTGGTCGGGTCTACAAAGGATTTAAAACCTGCCAGCTTAATACACTTGAGTCGCATGTAATCTAATGGTCCTGAAGATCAACGATGGCCTGATTGCAACGCATCCCCAGCGCAGCACAGACTCTTATAAAAGAGCTCCAGTTTACACGCCAAAACCCTGTAGTGAAATGGATAGTGAAACGGATTGTGAAACGGACTTTTATAATCGTACAAACTTCAACCAACCCCGGAAAAAACCTGTTATGCGCTGAACATCTGTTTACGGGTTTGCAACCCTTTCCCGTCCAGAAACTACCCCAACAGTTTTTTTAAACGTTGGCGCTCGTCCTCACTCAACTGATTTTTTCGCTGGGAATCAGCACCTTTTTCAGAAACAACCGAATCTACCCTGGAATTTTTACTCAGCAAGCCAAATAACACCATCAGGCCGATCAGCAAAAACAACACAGGACCACCCCACAGCACGATTGTTTTACTGGAAAAGCGAGGCTTATACAGAACGAACTCGCCGTATCGATCAACTAAAAACTCAATAACCTGATCGTCGCTTTTGCCCTCTTCGAGCATCCGGTATATTTCGCGGCGAAGATCATTAGCGATGGGAGAATTAGAATCGGCAATGTTCTGGTTCTGGCATTTGGGACAGCGCAGTTCATTCGTCAGCACCGAAAAGCGCTGCTGGCGGTCAGGCGTGGAAAATTCGTAAGTATCTATCGCCGCGTAGCCCAGCGGGGCCAAGGTGAACAGAACCAGTATTATCAACAATGAGCGCAATTTCATCCCTTCTCCTCCAGCTTGATCTGCTCAATCAGAGGCTTCAAGGTATTGCGCCACAGGTACTCATCGACTACACCAACATGCTTGTATCGGATCATTCCCTTGCTATCAACCAGATAGGTTTCCGGTGCTCCGTACACACCAAGATCGATACCAAGACGTCCATCGGCGTCTTCTATGCTGAAAATATAGGGATCATGTAGCTGGTTAAGCCAACGAACCGCCTGATCTCGCTGATCTTTATAATCAATGCCAAAAATCGCAACACCCTCCTGTTTTGCGAGTTTCACCAGATAAGGGTGCTCTACCCGGCAGGATGGACACCAGGTAGCCCACACATTGACCAGGGACACCTGGCCCAGCAAATCTTTACGCGTCACTATGCGCGTCGGATCTTTAACCGTTGGAAGCTCAAACTCCGGAAACGGTTTATCTATCAGCGCTGAGGGCAGAATATCTTTCTCAAGAAACAACCCTTTATAGAGAAAGCCCGCTATCACAATAAATATTGCCAACGGAATAAACAGCTTCAATCTCTTCATATCTTTTCCTTAAGCGATCGCCGATGATTCACTGGCAATTTTATTGGTTTGAGTCACTCGCTTTCGCGTGCGATAACGGCCATCACAGGCAGCCAGAATACCACCGAACATCATTAATACGCCGCCAAACCATATCCAGCGAATGAAAGCCTTGTATTGCACCCTGACAGCCCATGCACCTTCAGAACCCAGAGGTTCACCCATCGCCAGATACAGGTCACGACTCATACCCGGATCAATATCCGCTTCGGTCATTGGCATTTGGGAAACGGTGTAGATACGTTTTTCAGGCGTCATCTTGCGATAAAACTTGTTATTGCGATAAACCTCAAACACCCCTTCATCGCCTTCATAGTTTGGCCCGACCAAGTGACGGGCGCCCATGAACTTAAAGGTGTAATCATGCAGTTCGACGGTATCCCCGGGCACCATGCGCAAATCACGCTCAATGGAGTAATGACTCGTTAATACGGCACCCACTATGGCACTCGCCAGGCCAAGATGACCTAGAACCATTCCCCAGTAGGCAGGTTTGAGCGACTTGAACCTGGCAACTATATTGCCTTTGTGACGGGTGCGGGTATACATGTCCTGCAGCGTAACCAGAACCACCCAGCAAACCAGAACCATGCCCAGTAACACCGAAAAGTAGAACTCGTCGCCGTAAAAAACACTAAACAATACGCCTAGCATAACACTGAGTATCAATGCCCGTTTCAGCTGAGACCATAAATAATCGAGCGAGGTTTCTTTCCAGCGGGAAACCATACCTACCCCGAGGGTTAAGGCCAGCATGGCAACTATCGGTGAGAACAGGGCATTAAAATAAGGAGGGCCAACCGAAATTTTCCCGCCCCCCACGGCGTCCAGTAACAGCGGAAAGAGCGTACCCAACAGCACCATGGAAGCCGCCGTGATTAGCAGTATATTGTTCATCAGCAAAAAGGCTTCCCGTGAACTCCACTTGAAGGTTATCCGGCTCTTAACTTCAGGCGCTTTAAATGCATACAGCGTCAATGAGCCGCCTATTACCAGCAGCAGGAACATCAGAATGAAAGCGCCACGCGCGGGATCAGTGGCAAATGCGTGAACCGAAGTCAGTACGCCAGAACGCACCAGGAAAGTACCCAGTAAACTCAATGAAAATGCAAAAATAGCCAGTAATACTGTCCAGCTCTTGAACACACCACGTTTCTCGGTCACCGCCAGCGAATGCATCAATGCGGTACCCACCAGCCATGGCATAAAGGAAGCGTTCTCAACCGGATCCCAGAACCACCAGCCACCCCAGCCTAGCTCGTAATATGCCCACCAGCTTCCCAAAGCGATACCGATTGTCAGGAAGGCCCAGGCAACATTAGTCCAGGGGCGCGACCAGCGTGCCCAGGCAGCGTCAAGCTGACCTCCCAGCAGAGCTGCAATAGCAAACGCAAAGGCCACAGAAAATCCGACATACCCCATATAAAGCAGGGGCGGATGAACGATCAGGCCAAAATCCTGTAGCAATGGGTTCAGATCATTACCATCAAGCGGATGATTGGGTAGCAAGCGATCAAATGGGTTGGAGGTCAGTAACATAAACAGCAAAAAGCCAATACTGATCATACCCATAACAGCCAGCACACGAGCCATCATTTCACGCGGCAAGCCTTTACTGAAAATAGACACCGCGAAAGACCAGCCGGCGAGAATGACGGTCCATAACAATAACGAACCTTCGTGACCACCCCAGACGGCGCTGATTTTGTATTGCGCTGGCATCATGCTGTTGGAGTTCTGGGCGACGTATTCAACGGAAAAATCATCGCGAACAAAAGAGGCCGCCAGACACAACAACGCAAAGATCAGAAAACCGAACTGGCCCCAGGTTACCGGCTTCGCAAACGCCATCCACTGGCGATTGCCAGTATAGGTACCGATCAAAGGCACGGTTGCCTGGGTCACAGCAAACATCAGCGCCAGAATGAGGGCCATTTGACCGAATTCAGGAATCATACTTCCAAGCTCTGGAATCATTATCCGCACGCCTCCGGCGTTTCAGGTATAAGGTTTACATAACGCGAACGATTAACTTTCGTTGGTTTTAGCCGGATGACCTGCTTTGTCAATCGCATCCTGGACTTCCGGCGGCATATAATTTTCATCGTGCTTGGCCAATACCTCGACTGCCACAAAGACACCATCGGAGCGCATCGCTCCTTGCGCTACGATACCCTGCCCCTCACGGAACAGATCAGGGAGAATACCAACGTACTCTACGGTGACATTACGGGCGCCGTCAGTCATATCAAAATTCACTTTAAGGCTGCTTTCATCACGCAAGACGCTACCTACAACAACCAGACCACCCGCCCTTATTCTTTGACCAACCGGGGCCTCCCCTTCCGCTATCTGGGTTGGAGAAAAGAACAGGTTAATATTTTGCTGCAAAGCTACCAAGGCAATTCCCACCGCTGTCGCAACACCAAAGACTAAAAACAGGACGATTATCAGGCGTTTCTTACGAATCGGGTTCATTATTTCCTGGCCTCTCTGCGCAAACGGCGCTTTAAATCAACAATAAAAACTTTTCGAGTACGGATAGGACGCCAGATATTGTAGGCAATGACCAACACCGTAATGGCATAGCAAACCCAAACGTAGGGCCCATGTCCTCCCATCTCAAGAAAGCTTGATACGCTATCAAAATACATGCACTACCTCATCAGACATCGTTTTGAACTAATTTCTTCACCCATTGGGTACGATTTTCACGAATTAGCACCTCTGCACGCAAGCGCATTAAAAATGCCAGAGTAAAAAAGCAATAAAACCCGACAATGGATATCAACAGAGGCACCAGCATCTCAGGTGCCATCGTGGGCTTTGAAGTAAACGTCAGGGTGGCGGGTTGATGAAGTGTATTCCACCATTCTACAGAGTATTTGATGATCGGAATATTAACTAATCCCACCAGAGCGAGAATTGAGCTGGCTTTCGAAGCCGTAGTCTCATTATCAAATGCTGCCTGCAGGGCCATATAGCCAAAATAAAGAAAGAGTAGCAACAACATGGAAGTCAGGCGTGCATCCCAAACCCACCAGGTACCCCAGGTCGGTTTGCCCCAGATAGCACCCGTCAACAAAGCCAGAAATGTAAAGGATGCGCCGATCGGTGCACTGACTTTAGCTGCCATATCCGCCAGTTTCATCTTCCAGATCAGGCCAACAGCACCAGCAATCGCCATGGCGATATAACAGGACTGGGCAAGCAGAGCGACCGGCACATGCACAAAAATAATGCGGTAGCTGTTACCTTGCTGATAGTCAGCCGGTGCAAAAGCCAAGCCCCACACCAGACCGGTTACCAGCAACAATACCGTTATCAGCGCGAGCCAAAACATCCATTTGGAAGTGACTTCATAAAACCACTTGGGAGAGCCTAATTTGTGAAACCATGTCCAGTTCATAGAGATAAAGACCGTTAATTATCCTGCAATACTAATTCTTAGAGCCGCCGCTATCGCAAAAGGCGCCATGGTAATAGCCATCACCAGAAACACCGCAAGCCACAACAGATGACCAATATAGGGAGTACCATTCAGCGCAGCACCAACCGCACCCGTGCCAAAAATTAACACCGGAATATAGAGTGGCAAAATCAAAAGCGACAGTAACACCCCACCTTTCTTAAGACCTACTGTCAATGCAGCACCAATAGCACCAATCAGGCTTAACAAAGGTGTTCCCAACAACAAACTTGCCAGCATCGCCGGGTATCCTTCCCAGGGGAGAAATAACAATACGGCCAATAATGGAAACAGTAACGTCAACAGTAACCCACTGACAATCCAATGACTGAACACCTTGGCCAGCACAAGAATATATAGAGGATATGGACTCAGCAACAGTTGTTCCAAAGAGCCGTCATCATAATCAGAACGAAACATCGCATCCAGCGATAACAACGTAGCCAACAGAGCAGCCACCCAGATAATCCCGGTCGCTATTTGCGAGAGGAAAGCGGTATCCGGACTCACACCCAGTGGAAACAACGAAGCCACCATCACAAAGAAAATCAACGGATTAGCAAGATCACTCTGATTACGAAACGCCAATCGCAAATCCCGCTGCAATATCATACGGCACGATTGCCACAAAGTCGGCGGTCGAATGCTCTCTACTTCGCTCATGAGACCTTCCCGCTCAGGCTTATACGACGCAAATCAGGATAGATCATCGCCAGATCATGATGGGTGGTTAAAATGATCGCCCCATTTCAGGGGTTTGAGACATCGCGGTTTCTGGGTGAAAAATATTCTGCTGAAATCCGTGTACAAACCATGCGCCGAGCACAATTAATATCAGGCACTTTGTATGTGGTATCAGTCATTGCATTGATGCCGATTGTGCAACATATAGACCTTGCGAATATCAGATCTCGGAAATCGTTTCTGCAACCGGGCTGGCAGCA
>JAUXFT010000082.1 GCA_030622755.1 Aestuariirhabdus sp.
GCGCACCTTGCTCACGCCGATCGCCGCCATGCTATAACGTTTAGCTAATTTTTATAACCAGTTTTCAGTTTCAAGGAGAGTCCCATGCAGTTTGAATATTCCGATAAAGTTAACGATCTTCTACAACGGGTTACCCGTTTCATCGATGAAAACCTGTTACCGATTGAACAGGAGCTACTGGAGACTATAGAGTCTGGCGAGGATCGGTGGCAGATTCCTCCACAGCTGGAAGCCCTGAAAGCTAAAGCTAAAAGCGAAGGCCTGTGGAACCTGTTTCTCGCCGAATTTGAAGATTACGGCTATGGACTCACCAACCTCGAGTACGCCCCGCTGGCGGAAGCGATGGGCCGCACCCGTTTCGGTAGCGAGATTTTTAACTGCAGTGCACCGGACACCGGTAACATGGAAGTCCTGGCGCGTTACGGCAGCGAAGAACAAAAAGAGAAGTGGCTCAAACCTTTGCTGAATGGCGAGATCCGCTCCGCCTTTGCTATGACCGAACCTGAAGTCGCTTCCTGTGATGCCACTAACATCGAAACCCTGATCACTCGTGACGGCGATGATTACGTCATCAATGGCCGAAAATGGTATATCTCCGGAGCCTGCGATCCGCGCTGCAAAATTCTCATCGTGATGGGCAAAACCGACCCGGATAACCCGAACCGTCACCAGCAACAATCCCAGATTCTGGTGCCAATCGATACGGCTGGCGTTAAAATCGTCCGTCCAATGCGCGTGTTCGGTAACGATGATGCGCCGGAAGGCCATGCCGAGATCCTGTTTGAAAATGTCCGCGTGCCGGCCAGTAATATCATCCTCGGTGAAGGGCGCGGTTTTGAAATCGCCCAGGGTCGCCTCGGCCCCGGCCGTATTCATCACTGTATGCGTTTGATCGGCGCTTCCCAACGCTCTCTCGAGATGATGTGTGACCGTGCGGAAAAACGAATAGCCTTTGGCAAACCACTGAGCAAACAGGGATCAGTACGTGAAGATATCGCAAAATCTGCCTGTGAGATCGAACAAGCACGTTTGTTAACACTTAAAGCGGCTGACAGGATGGACCAGTCCGGCAACAAGGCCGCTCAGGACCTGATCGCCATGATCAAAATCATTGCGCCTACCATGGCCTGTACGGTTATCGATCGCGCCATTCAAATTCATGGCGCAGGAGGCCTAAGCCAGGACTTCCGATTAGCAGATTTTTACATGTATGCCCGTACTATTCGCCTGGCCGATGGCCCGGATCAGGTGCATATGATGCAACTTGGGCGTAATCTGGCACGCAATCTGGCCAAATAGCACTGTAATTTAACGAAGACAGGTATATCCCGTATGAGCAAAGATGTTAATGCACTTGATGAAGGCCTCCTTGCCGAGTACCTGCAACAGCATATTGCAGGGTTCAAGGGGCCTCTGAGCGCCAGTAAATTTGAGGGCGGCCAGTCCAATCCCACCTTCAAGATCGAAGCGGCTTCCGGTACCTACGTGCTGCGTCGCCAGCCGCCAGGCAAACTGCTGAAATCAGCTCACGCGGTAGATCGTGAATTTCGAGTAATTAACGCGTTGCGCGACACCGATGTGCCTGTCGCCAAAGTTTATCACCTGTGTGAAGACACCAGTCTGATCGGCTCCATGTTCTATGTGATGGAGTACTGCGAAGGCCGTATTTTCTGGGATGGTGCACTGCCCGAAGTAGAAAATTTTCAACGTACTGCAATGTACAATGAGATGAATCGTGTGCTCGCGGCACTGCACAGTGTTGATGTTGAGGCGGTTGGACTCAGTGATTACGGCAAGCCTGGCAACTATTTTGAGCGTCAGTATGCACGCTGGTCGTCACAGTATCGCGCTTCGGAACTTGAGCGTATCGAGCCAATGGAAGAGTTAATTAACTGGCTGGGCGATAACGTCCCTGCCGATGATGGGCGTGTGACACTCTCCCACGGCGACTTCCGCCTGGATAACATGATGTTTCACCCAACCGAGCCGCGCGTCATCGCACTGCTAGACTGGGAACTTTCTACCCTGGGGCACCCCTTTGCTGATCTGGCATACCAGTGTATGCAACTACGACTGCCTGCAAATGTCGGCAGCATGTCCGGCCTGATGAATGTTGATCGCAAGGCGTTAGGCATTCCAAGCGAGCAGGAGTACATCGCTCGCTACTGCGAGCGTATGGGGCTTGATGGGATCGACAATTGGATATTTTATCTGGCGTTCAGCTTTTTCCGTCTGGGCGCTATCGCCCAGGGCGTTGCCAAACGCGCCGCCGATGGCAATGCCTCCAATAGCAATGCTATGAAAGTTGGTGCCTTCGTCGGACCTATGGCGAAAATTGCCATGGACATCATTAAAAACGAAGGCTAATACTCAAATTCGCCACCAATACACGATCGTAGAACAGAAGGGATAACTATGAAAGCAATTGTATGTGAAGAGTTCGCACCACTTGAAAAACTGCAATACAAGGATCTGCCAGACCCTAAAGCAGGTAAAGGACAGGCCGTCATCGATGTCGCGGCTGCCGGCGTTAATTTCCCAGACGGCCTGCTCGTACAGGGCCTGTATCAGATGAAGCCTCCTTGCCCATTTATTCCCGGCACTGAAATATCCGGTACCGTGAGTGAAGTTGGCGAAGGCGTTAAGAACGTCAAGGTCGGGGACCGTGTTATCGGTGTTACCATGCTCGGTGGCTATGCGGAAAAAGTAGCCCTGCCCGCCCAGACCATTATGCCTTTGCCTGACAGCATCCCTTTTGAGGAAGCTGCCGGACTGATTACCGCTCACGCTACTGCGCACCACGCTCTCAAACAGCGCGCCAATATCCAGCCAGGAGAAACTTTAGTAGTCACCGGAGCCGCCGGCGGAACCGGATTAGCAGCGGTACAAATCGGTAAGGCGATGGGCGCAAAAGTAATTGCTGTGTGCTCCACTGCGGAGAAACTCGCCATAGCAGAAGCCAATGGCGCCGACGTCCTGATCAACTACAGCGAGCAGGACCTTAAGACTGAACTCAAAACAATCACCGGAGGCAAAGGCGTAGATGTTGCCTATGATGCAGTCGGTGGTGATGCCTTTGATGCACTCAGCCGCAGCATGGGGTGGAATGGTCGCTTGCTGGTTGTCGGTTTTGCCTCCGGCCGAATTCCAGAACTGCCAGTCAACCTGACTCTGGTGAAAGGCTATGCCGTTCTTGGTGTTTTCTGGGGAACCTTTACCATGAAACAACCACAGGATTTTGCGGCCAACATGATGGAGCTTTTAACCTGGTACCTCGAAGGCAAGGTCAAAGTGGTCGTCGACCAAAGCTATTCACTCGCGGATGCCAAAGACGCCCTCAATAAAGTGATGGATCGTCAGGTTATGGGTAAAGTTGTTCTCATCCCCTGATCCTGCAACAACATACAACAGCATTAACAGTATTTAGAAAGAGGAAACAATTGTGGCAACGAACTTATTTGATCTGACCGGTAAAATCGCATTGGTTACCGGCGCAAGCCGCGGCATCGGTGAAGAGATCGCCAAGCTGCTCGCCGAGCAGGGTGCGCACGTTATTGTATCCAGCCGCAAAGTCGCTGACTGTCAGGTTGTTGCAGACGCCATCAAGGCTGCTGGCAATAGCGCCGAAGCGCTGGGCTGCCACGTCGGCAGCATGGAAGATATCAGTGCGACGTTTAAGTACATTCGCGAACAGCACGGTCGGCTCGACATTCTGGTCAATAACGCGGCAGCTAATCCCTACTTCGGCCATGTTCTCGATACCGATCTGGCGGCCTATCAGAAGACCGTTGATGTTAACATTCGTGGCTACTTCTTCATGTCCGTCGAAGGTGGTCGCCTGATGCGCGAACACGGGGGCGGCTGCATCGTTAATACCGCATCGGTCAACGCCCTGCACCCGGGCCCTATGCAGGCTATCTACTCCATTACCAAAGCTGCCGTGGTTAATATGACCCAGGCCTTTGCTGCTGAATGCGCCAAGGATAATATTCGCGTCAACGCCCTTCTACCCGGTTTCACCAAGACCAAATTTGCCAGCGCACTGTTCAATAACGATGAAATGCATAAGGAAGCAATCAGTAAAATCCCGATGCATCGTCACGCCGAGCCTCGTGAAATGGCAGGAACGGTACTGTATCTGGTCTCTGATGCGTCCAGCTACACCACCGGGCAATCTATCGTGGTCGATGGCGGCATGAACGCCTGAGAATTGAATACAAGACACTACTTCATGGGCCGCCTAGCGGCCCTTTTTTTTTACTAATCTCTATCTATCCTCTAAAAAGAACCTGTCCGTTTACTATTTTTTTTCAATGCCATGTCAACCGATCCCGGGTTCATACGTTTAGTAAGGTATAACCAACAACAAAAGGATCATGGACATGAAAAACCAAACTCCATTAGCCACACTCTCGGCGCTGGCTATCACCCTGAGCATTTGCCCCTTAAGCGCCTTGGCGGACGATCAAGACAGCCGCTTCGATCAACGCTGGGATAAGCACGGCAACCAGATCGAGCGACACATGGATAAGCGAGGCGATCGCGTCGATACCCACCTCGATAACAAGGGAGATCGCATCGAGCGAAAACTCGATAGAAAAGGTGATCGAATTAATAATCATCTGGATGCTAAATCTGAAAAAGCGCTTGCCAATGGCAATCAAAAACGAGCGGCAAAGCTTGATAGAAAAGGCGATCGTATTGATAACCGTCTGGACAATAAAGGCCAGCGAATTAACAACCACCTCGATAACCAAGGTGATCGCTACAATACCCGATTGGATCGCCAGGGTAATCGAATTGATAACAGCATGGATAAGCGTGGCGACCGCATAAACAACCAACACCGGGAAAACAATCGATATTACGGTAACGCAGGCAACCAAAATAACTATGAGCGCTACCAGAGATCCGGTAACAACCAGAACTACGGCAATGTCCAGCGATCCGGTAACAACCAGAACTACGGTAATGTCCAGAGATCCGGCAACAACCAGAACTATGGTGGCCAACAACGCACTGGAAACCAATACCAGAAACAAAACAAATATCAGAAGCAAAACAAATATCAGAAGCAAAACAAACACAACTATCAATTCAGTAACAGCCACCAGCATAATGGCAACAATAAGGGCACAAGCCGGTCAGGAAATAGCAACCGAAGCGGTGGCGGAAAACGTCATTAACGTTGACGCCCCTTGCTTGCAAGGGGCAACATAGGATGAATAAAACCTGACTAAATTAGCAAAGGTTACCCGCCACCCTGATGAATGAGTTTCTTAGCAGCGTAGAACGACGTGCTTTTCGCATGGCACAAATAGCTGTCGGAAACGATGAGGATGCAATGGATATTGTGCAAGACAGCATGCTCTCGCTGGTACAGAAATACAGTAACAAACCTCCTCAGCAGTGGCGGGCGCTGTTCTATCGAATTCTGCATAACCGAATCAATGACTGGTATCGCGCCCAGCAACAACAGAGCCGTTGGCGCATCTGGCTGGATAAATTCCGTGATGGCGATGATGATCAAGAAGATTCGATTTCACGTTTAGAAGACCCGCAACCTGATCAACCCGAGCTAAACTTATTTCAATCCATTGCCATACAACAACTCGACCATGCCGTACAACAGCTACCCTTGCGCCAGCAGCAATGCTTTATGTTGCGTTGCTGGGAAGAGTTCAACACTCATGAAACGGCCCAATTGATGAAATGCAGCGAGGGCACGGTAAAAACACATTACTCCAGGGCTTTGCATAACCTGCGTACTCAACTACAGGAGCATCGTGATGAATGATCAACTTTCAAAACACGAACGACTGCTCCAGCAGCGTTTACGCGAATCAGAACAAAATCTCAGTGCTGAACAATTAACGCAACTGCGACTCGGACGAGAGCGTGCTTTACAGTTATCGTCTAAAACCGTACGAATTCCTTTATGGATCAAAAGCGGTGGCCTGATCGCCGCAACCCTGCTCATTGCCCTCTTCTATCTGCCAATGCATCAGCCGGGTCAACAAACCGAACTGCAGCCAGGTAATGCAGACATCAGTACCGAACTTCCAGTTCAGCACACACTTGACAACAGCGGGCTCAGCACTGGAGGTTTTGATCAAAGCGTGTTCGAAAATGAATTGGTCCTGAACGATGATATTGAACTACTGGAAGAGTTGGAATTTTATTTATGGATTGCGGAGCAGCAAGGTGATGCGTTTACCGGTTAGCGTCGTGTATATAGCGTTATGCTTATTGCTGCCCACAGAAACGGGTGCCGACGACGAAGAGTCGCCGACACTGGAGATGTTATTGTTTCTCGGAGAATTTACCGATGAGAAACTGGATGAGGCAGATCAGTTGTTACCGCTAGAGGATGGATCAAATGCTGAAGAGGACACTACCAATGACTAAGCGGAACAGCTTACGTATTGTGCCCTTTCTTACATACTGCAGGTCTTTAAATAGATACTTCAGGGTCTTAAAGGACATATTCTCCAGCAGGTTTTTTAGTGGCCTCGGAATTGCCTGCTGCATCCTGATTAGCTCAAGCCTTGTTACCTATTCCGACACGACCTATGCGAATCAGGAAGATTGGAAGGCATTATCCACTGACGAAAAACGCATTCTTGCTCCCCTCCAAAAACAATGGTCAGGTATGAGCGCAGAGAAACAACAAAAACTACGTCAAGGTGCTCAGCGTTGGCGAACAATGAACCCGGATCAAAAAAAGGCAACCCAAAAGAAACTCAAACGCTGGCAAAAAATGAGTCCGCAGCAACGTCAGGAGATAAGTGATCGGGCAGAGAAGTTTCGCAATATGTCTCCGGAACAACAGCAGCGCCTTAGAAATTCGCGTAAGAAATACAAGCAGATGACGCCTGAACAGCAACAGCGTCTACGTGAACGCTGGATGAATGTCACCCCGGAAAAACGAGCAGAGCTCCGCAAGCACTGGAAAGAGAGCACCCCTGAACAACGGCAGCAGTTTAAACAACAGCGCCAGAACAGGTCACCTGAGCAACGACAAAAATTCAAACAGCAACGTCACAACATGACGCCGGAACAACGTAAAAAATTCAAAAAGGATCTTCAGAAGATGCATTCAGGGAAAAACAACAGCGACAGAGGAGAAAGTAGAGGAGGCAACCAGGGTAATAACGGCAACGGTAAATCGCGGGAGCGATGATCTAGAGTAATCAATACAATATTATCGAGAGAAATAGCGAAGCGCGGAATATCATCAGGTGATGCATCCAACCAAAACGCTTCGCCTGTTTCAGTTATCGTAAGTAATCAAAACCCAGTGCAAACAGAATCGTCGATATCACCAGACTGAACAGCATGATCGGCAAGCCCTTGCGTAACCACAGCATGGGAGTGATGCGCGCCTCTGGAATACCGCATCGTTCTGATTCCGTCACACAGATGACGTTAGCCGTGGCACCGATATGAGAACCATTACCGCCGATACCCACACCGATAGCCAGAGCCCACCACAAAGCCTGTACCGGAACCCCTTGAGCCTCCAGTCCCAGCACGATAGGAATCATCGTCACCGTGAAGGGGATGTTATCTACTATGGCGCTCAGTATCGCGGACGCCCAAATCAACAGCAGGCAAGCAAGCAGTAACTGCCCCTCCTGCTTGGCAAAGCCAGACAATTGTTCACCCACCAGATCCAGTAAACCGGACCCTTCGACTCCACCAACAATAACAAACAGTCCGGCAAAAAATGCCAGCACCGACCACTCCATTTCACCGTACAGTTTTTCGGGATCGGGCTGCACCAGCACCAGTGCTAAAGCAGCGCCAATAAACGCAACATAGGCTGGAAACAGATGAAAATGATGATGTACAAAGAACAGTAAAATAGTGATCGTCAGAGCGAACAGGGCTTTTTTGAGCGCGACGGGATCCTTGATCGCCTTGCTCTCATCGAGATCAAGTTCGATAGTGATCTTTTGGCTCAGCTGATCACGAAACATATAGATCACCAATCCAACAGTACAAAACCAAACCGCTGAGATAATGGGCAACATATGCACCATAAAGCTCAGGAAATCGATGCCGGCAGCACTACCGATCATGATATTTGGCGGGTCACCGACCAGAGTCGCAGCACCACCGATATTGGACAGCATCGCCTCAGCCATCAAATAGGGCATAGGGTTAACGTCAAGCAAACGGGTAATCAGTACTGTCAGTGGCGCGAAGATAAGTACGGTGGTTACGTTATCCAGGAACATACTGATGACGCTGACCGCCATGCACAAAAATACCAGCAATTTTCTAGGGTCTTTACCTGAGGCCTTGGCGATCTTGATTGCCAAATATTCAAAGCCACCTGTCGGCCTTAGCATGACTACGATCATCATCATGCTGATCAGCAAAAACATGGTATTGGCATCAATCGCCAGAACAGCTTCTGCCTGCGAATAGAATCCCATGTAGGACCCCACACCAACCATCACCACTGCGCCAACCAGTGCAGCACTGGAACGGTGAATTATTTCGGTGAAAATTGCTATGTAAGCCAACACCATAGTGACCAGCGCGACGATCATCGCAGTATCAAAGTGAGCAGTGCTCTCCATATACCCCAAACTCCATTACTCTGATTTTTATAGTTTTTGCGTAATTACAACTTATCCAGAAGTCTCTGGACAATTGTTATACGGGTTACGATTCCCTGATATACCCCGCCATCAACGACAAACAGGCAAGTACTATCCTTGTCAGCCATCAACGCCAACCCTTTTGTTAAGGAAGAATCCGGTGTTACCACATAGAATTTATCGCTGATAAATTCATCAATGGGTTTATCACACCACTCCTGCACATCAGGTTCGATGTTGTGCAGCATCGCGGATTCATCACCCAGCACATGCGCAGCCTGGGCGACATAATGTGGCAACATCATATCGCCAAGCAGTTCATACAAACTGATCGCACCAAATATATGGCCATCATCATCAAGCACCGGTAGAGTCGAAACCCTGAAATCAGCACAGCCCCAGAAAAATTTTCCGAGAGTATCTCCCTTTTTCAGAGTGCTGGTCTTTTGCGCAGAATCACCCAAATTCATTTTCACTCTCCATTCGACTATCCACTATGCTCCCCCATTATGGATAAGGGGCCAGAGATTGTCAGGTAAAAGCCTGAAGAATAGTAAGGCTAAACAGGTTTTCAACAGTTTGGCTGGAAATGTCTGTGTCTAGTCTGTGGATAAATGTCTGCAGAACAACCTGATTAATGCGTAGCGCCGATTGCTCATATTTTGTTCCCTGCTCATGAGGAAAACATATTTGAGCAAAAACGCGGCCATAGAACTTACCATAATCACCACCGACAGCTTGACGAGTACGCGAAATGGAATGACCGAGAAGTGCGAAAAAACTGCCCGAAAGATAACTTCACCGGTTGTTTAGCAATCAGTTCTCTAATATTTATTGAGCAGGAGCCTGTCTGACTCAGGTGCTCGTTACGAGAGAAAGACCGGTTTGAGACAGTTTTTAGACTCTTTTGAGGCGAATAGTCATTCTATTAAACACTCTATTAAACAAAAAAGAGCATAGAAAATGACCAAAGCCGGCTTTTTCGCAGTAGGGCAACCCTAAGTCCGACAGACTCTAGGCCAACACCTTGTCATCTTCGGCGTGAATATCGAATGCACGGTGACGGCTCATAATCTGGAACGCAGCCGGTACGAAGAAGAACGACAACAGGGTTGTCAGAACGATGCCTCCGGCAATGGTAATGGCGAACGGCGGCCAGAAACCACCACCTTCAAGAATCAGGGGCAAAAGGCCTACGGCAGTGGTAATGGTGGTCGATGATATATGTCGGGTACAGACCTTAACGCAACTGATGATTGCCTGCGTATCGCCCTGTATTGCCAGGGGATCAGCTTTCAATTCAGCCAGAATAACGATGGCTCCGTTGATCGCCAGCCCCATCAGTCCCAATAAAGCAATGATCACCGTAAAGCCAAATGAATAATCAAACAGATACACAGTGATCAAGCCCAATCCCACCGACTGCACAGCAGTGATCACTATCAGCGCACTCAACCTGAAGCTGTTAAACGACAGTACGATCACCGTCACCAAAAGCGTCAAAATAACGCCAACATCAGCTAACAGATCCCCGACTGCATCATCGCGCTTGGCTGACTCCCCCGCAATCTCAAAGCGATAACCCGTTGGTAGTTTGAAATCGCTCTCGGCAAAAATTCGTTCGACATCTTCCAGTACATCAGCAGGTAAGGCTCCTGCTCGAATAAAGGCGGCGATAGTATTCACCCGCTCTCCATTTCTGCGAGGTATCGCTCCTCGGCTAGGTCGGATATCAACCGTTGCCAGGGCCGACAATGGTACGCTGTCTCCAGTGTTGGGGGCCATGCTGATATCACCCAATTGACCCACCCGTTCTCGCAACGAACTGGATAACCGCACCCTGACCGGTATGGACTCAGTCGACTCCAGCAGAGAGCTATGCACGCTACCTTCCAGCGAGTGGCGTAGCTGTCCCGCAACATCCAGCAACGTAAGACCGCTCTGTAGGCTGGCCTCTTCATTGACGTCTAGCCAAACTTTAGGTGTGCCGGGCTGGAGGGATGAGCGGGTGTGAATAACGGATTCTGTCGAGGCCATAATCGCCCGTAACTGCTCACCGAGATCTTTAAGGGTATCCAGGTTAGAACCATACAAACGTACTTCAACCGGTGCATCGAATGGCGGTCCCTGCTCGAGTTTCCGCACCAGAATTTGCGCCTCAGGGTATAGATCGTCCAGTAATATTTGCAGTTCCGGAATCAGCTTGTTCGCAGCCCTGAAATCATCAACTTTAACCATTGCTTCAGCGTAATTCTGGGCGCCTTGCATGTAAGGGATCAGGTTATAGTAAAAGCTTGGGGCGTTATTACCGACAAACCACTGAACACTTTCCAGCTCCTCGTATTTTTCAAGCTGCAGGGTAATGTTTTCAGCCATACGGCGCGTCGCAACCAGGCTGGTCTGGGAAGGCATAAACAGTTCAATATGAAACATGTCGCGATCAGATGCTGCGAAAAACTGTTCCGTCAGTCCGCCTGCCGCACGAAACCCTGCCAGCGGCACCAACATAACAACCAACATCGTAACCAGGGGGCGCTTCAAGGCAGCCTGTAGCGTGTTATGAAACAGATGGGCCAGCCAGGGCAGTTGCAGTCCGGCTTGATACCAGCGAGGAGCCCCCGGTTTAGCCGCAGCAAGAAACCGGCCAGCCAATCCGACGATCAGGGTATGAGTAATGATATAGGAACCGATCAGTGAAAAAATAACGCTTAATCCAATCCCGCTAATAAATTCACCGCCAGAACCCGGCATCAAGACAATCGGCATAAAGGCCAGAATGGTCGTCAACGTAGAACCCAGTAAAGGTAGCCAAAGATGCCGTATCGACAACCTGACTGCCTCGGCGGCGGGTTTACCTTTCTGCCGCAGAGACTGAATACTGTGAACCATCACGATAGCGTTATCCACCATGATACCCAGCGCCACTACCAAGCCTGCCACAGACATCTGTTGGATCGGCAAACCGTAGTAATGCATACAGCTCAACGTAAACAACACAGTTAACGGCAAAGCACTGGCCACAATGATGGCTGATCGCCAACCAAGAGTAACCAGTAACACGCTGAAGATAAGGGTAAAACCGACAAGAATGTTTTGCATCAGGGTACTCAACCTGACATTGGCATAGGTGCTCTGGTCAAATAACACTTCCATCTCGATATTACCCGGCAACAGCCGTTCGAAATCTGCCAATTCCCGATCTGCTTGCAGGCTCCAGGAATCTACTCTTTGCCCGGCGCTCATACGCGTCGCAACGACCACCGCTGCCTGACCATCAACCAGTGCCAGTTCCTCCAGAGGCCACTTGATGGAACGTTCGACAACGGCCAGGTCACCCACCCGATAAACGGAACCTACAGAATCAATTCTTAAAGGAATATTGCGGATACGTTCGAGGGAATCGATAGCACCTACCAGTTCTACCTGTACCTGATTGTCTGCATTTACCAGACGCCCCGCGGAAACTTTGGCATCCGCAGATCTAATTCGGCGAGACACGTCTTCCGCTGACATATTCATCGCACTGGCCTGGTGTTGATTTACCTCAACCAGTATTTCTTCCTCAGGATTTCCATAACCTTCAACATACTCAGTGCCGGGCAGCGAGCGCATACGGCTTGCCAGCTCCTTGCCATAACGCCCCAAAATCGCCAGATCGAGCTTGCCGGGGCCGACCCAGTTAAGCGCAACGATTCTGGTAAATGCATCACCCCTGTCATCATCCAACACGGGTTCAGGGACGATCTCGGTTAGCTCAAACTTTATCTCGCCCAGCAGATCTGTGGCTCTTGACCAAACGGGTTCCGGGTCTTCAATCTCCGCTTTCAGCTCAATATGAACCAACGAGATTCCCGGACGGCTGATTGAACTGATGTTTTTAATCTCTGCCAACTGGCGCAATTTATTTTCAATTGGCTCAGAAATCAAGACTTCTACCCGCTCGGCGCTAGCGCCAGGTAACCTGGTAATAACGGTAGCATCTCGGATCACGAGAGTAGGATCTTCGGTGCGAGGTAGCTTATTAAGCGCACCGAGTCCGGAAACGATCAGAATGCCGACAACCAATATCACCAACCTCCCATTGAGGACAAAACTGCTGATCATTGCTCCGCCCCCGGTTGCGTGGTGCGTCCTTTAAGCCTTACTAACTGGCCGGGCACTAACCGGTGCAACCCTTTATTCAAGACCAGATCACCATCTAGCAAACTTCCGCTAACGTATGCGCGCCGATGTTCTGCATGCACCAACCGAACATCTCGTGACTCTAATTTGTACAGGCCATCCTCTGGTACTTTTTCCAGCACATATACATTCCAAAGCCCGCGAAGACCGTCTGTCAACGCTGTTAAAGGAACCCAAAATCCATCATGGTGGATTTTTTCGTTGATCAACAAATGTGCCATTTCACCATTCACCACCTGAGCACTTTCAGGCAACTGTAAGCGTAATTGAACAGTACGCGTTAACGGATCGACGCTAAAACCTTTAGTAATTAATTCTGCTTGAAACCGCGCACCCGCAATAATAATGGTCAAATGTTGCTGCTTTTCCAGCATTGATAAGAACCGAACAGGAACACCAATCTTCACCTCTGCCGGGCCAAGTATCAATAACGAGAATACTGGCGCGCCCCTACCAACAACTTCGCCGGAACCAATGTATCGGCGATTAACAATACTATCGAAGGGGGCCGTAAGAACGGCGCTATACAGACGAAATCTATTGACCCCCAGCTGAGCGCGAATATGCTGATCTTTGGCATTCAGGCCCATTCGTTTACTGGTTAGCTCATCGAGGCTTTGTTGCGATGCATAACCCTTGCTGGCAAGTTCTCGGAACCGCGCCAAAGTGGTTTCAGCAAGATTTATTTCTGCTGCGACCTCTAGTTGTCGAGCCTCCAACTCCTTTTGAAGACCGTCGAGTAGCAAAGTCTCCTGATGCGCAAGAACATCACCAGCTAACACCTTTTCACCTTCATCGACATAGATTTCCGAGATCTTGCC
>JAUXFT010000141.1 GCA_030622755.1 Aestuariirhabdus sp.
CATCGAAAATCTTTTGGCTTTCTTCCAATGCTTTTTTGCCTTCATCATTGAGCTTGTCAGAAAGACTTTTGATCTCATCAATAGAACGCCCGTAAGCGCCCAGACCGGCCAGCCAAATCTGCTTGGCTGCTTTTTCAACGTTTTCCGCGTTCAGCCTGATTAAAACACTCTCTTCGACTTCTGCTTTTACGGTTTGGGTTTTAACTACTTTTTTAGTGGTCATGATCATGCCCTCTTTGCTGGGTGGGTTAACTCTTTATCCTGTTTAAATAATAAGCGTAATAATTAGAATCATCTCCCTAATTAGAATGCACTTTCTAATTCAGCGGTGAATTTATACAGCAGGGAAGTTAAAATTTTTTAAGATCGAAGGATGACAAGTAAAAAGTAAATAAAAAAAGATTCGCCATAGTGAGCCTTGAGAAAAACATGTTAACTGTAGAATCTTCCGGCTTCTGTTATCAGCCAGGCTTCCAGCCATTCTTGTCAATAATCTTATCGAGCTTGCGGCTGATCTCTGTGCAGTTGCGTACCATCTCAATACGCCCCCATGCCGATCTTTCACCCTCATGGAAGCGCTTTTGGATGACTTTAAGGGGTGTTCTTGCTAGCCGCCGGAAGGGGTTAAACCAGCGACTGTGAGGCAACAGATTGATGTCTGCGGTGTAATCCTGAGCTAATACGTAGAGTAGTAGCCCAAGTACTGTACCATATTAAAAATTGGGATTTTACGCGTATATAACGACGGCTGAAAAATAAAGATCACCGCTACAAGCAGCGAGGCATTAAGAGCCATCGCTCACTACGCATAGCTCAATAATAATTTTCGCCCCAAGGGGCGGAGAATATAACCCGATGAGATTTAATATCAATTATTAACTCAAATGTTTTCTCAAAAAACTCAACTGAATCTTTATATTTTCTTCAAACATGTTGCCCACGTAGGGATCAAAATGATTGCATTTTAGTGCGTGAAATTCTGATCCTTTTATTTTTTCTGCCGGCTTCTTTGCTGGCTTATAGGGCGTAACTGTTTCATTCTCGGCGGCCACCACCAACACCGGGACTCGTATTTTATGAACTGATTTAATCGGGCTATAACTCGACATTTCAAGAAATACTCTTGATAACACCTTGTTCTCCCATCGACTTTTTTCTGGCAACAGTGCGTGATAACCCTCCCAGGATCCTTCACTATTGATTGCCGCAAACTCTCCCGCTCTACCAACAATTTTTGAATAATAGGGCTTACGAAATAGTGCCGAACCGAGAACATCCCTGATACCGGAAACGGTTGCCATTAACTACCAGTCAGTGACGAGCCTCCGTCAAGAGGGATTATCGCACCGGTAATATAGGCACCGGCCGTAGATGCGAGACTAACCGCCAGCGCTGCAATCTCTTCCGGCTTGCCAAAACGCTTCATGGGTATACCATCACATTCTGCAGCCATTGCCTCTGGATTATTTAACAGGTAACTGGTCATCTTGCTGGGAAATCTCCCCGGTGCAATGGCGTTCACATTGACGTGGCTGTCGGCAAACTCACGGGCCAGCAAACGCGTTAACTGATGGACGGCGGCCTTACTGGGACCATAGGCATAGGCGCTCAAGCTATTACTGATTAAACCCGCTACAGAACCAATATTGATTACCCGGGAGGGACAATCGCCACATCCGCAACGCTTCAACTCCGGCAGCAAGTCACGGGTCAGATTAAATACCCCGCGCACATTGAGATTCATCACCTTTTCCCAGGCATCATCAGGGTATTCCTGCAACGGCGCTCCCCAGGTATTACCGGCATTATTGACCAGAATGTTCAGCTGCTGCTCCTGTTTACGGAAGGTTGCCACCAGCGCCTTACTGCCTTCACCACTACTCAAATCACCCACTAGTGCAATACATTCACCAAACTCCGAGAGGCTTTCGGCAGCAGCCTGCAGTGGCGCGAGTTTTCTGCCGGCGATATAGACTTTGGCGCCGTGGCGCAGCAGCCCTTCGGTAATTGCGAGACCAATACCACTGGCACCGCCGGTCACCAGAGCAACCTTACCCGTCAAATCAAATAGCGCGTTCATAATAGTTCTCCAGGTTTATGTAATGCTTCCTTAAAAAGAAAGCGATGGTGTAATGGACAAGACTGGCCTGCTATAAAAGCTTATGCGATCGTCCTGTTTACACCCCCATTTACCAGCTATCAATAAAGGGAACTTTTTTCCCCTCTCTCACGGCTGCTGGCCTGGAGTATTTCAAGCCCTTAACCAACCAACGACGCGTATCTTCCGGATCAATCACTTCATCCAGATCCAGAACACTGGCAGCATTAATCGCATTGCCTCGTTCATACGCCTGAGCCAATAACTTATCAAACAGCGCCTTCTCCTGACCTTTTTCAGCAGCCTCAGCCAGCTCCTTACGGAAACCCAGTCGGACCTGCCCTTCAAGCCCCATCGGACCAAATTCACCGGTCGGCCAGGCAATGGTAAACAGCGGATCATGGAAACTGCCAGCTGCCATGGCTTGTGCTCCCAGACCATAACCCTTGCGCAAACACACAGCAAAAACCGGAATAGTGGCATTGGCTGCCGCAACAAACATCCGCGTAAAATGCCGAACCTGTGCCTGTTTTTCGGCATCAGGGCCTACCATAAATCCGGGAGTATCTATCAAACTGATCAGGGGAATATCAAAGGCATTACACAGCTGAATAAATCGTGCGGCTTTATCGGCACCATCACTATCGATCGCCCCGCCCAGATATTGACTGTTGTTGGCAATTAATCCGAACGCTCTGCCTTCAATACGAATCAAAGCGCTGATCATTCCCTGCGCGAAACCCGCGCGTAATTCCAGCACAGAATCCTCATCAGACAGGTCTTCAATGAGCTGTCTGATATCATAACTGCGCAGCCGATTCTCCGGAATACGGTGGCGCAACACGCGTTGATCAGTACAACTCCAGGACGTACTGGTGCGCTGAAAATACGCCAGGTATTTTTTAGCGACAGCCACCGCTTCTGCTTCATCCTCGACCACGACGTCTATCACACCATTGGCAGATTGCACATCAACCGGCCCCACCTCTTCCGGTCGATAACGGCCCAGGCCACCGCCTTCGATCATTGCCGGGCCAGCCATGCCCACCGTACTATCCCTGGTGGCAATAATCACATCATGACAACCCAGCAGCGCCGCATTACCGGCAAAACAACGCCCGGAAACGATGCCTACCGTTGGCACCAGACCACTCAGCGTTGCCATGCTAGTAAAAGTTGGCACCTGCAAACCAATCACATCCGGGAAATCCACATCACCCGGACGGCCTCCACCCCCTTCACAGAAAAAAATCAGCGGTAGTTGCTGCTCTCGCACGATCTCCAGCAGCCGATCGGTTTTATGGTGGTTGTAATATCCCTGGGTGCCGGCCAGTACCGTGTAGTCATAAGAGATCACTGCGCAACGTGCCTTACTATCGCGTTCGGCGTCATCCGCAAATAACTCGCCATTAACGGTTGCCAGTCCGCACACCAGGCCATCTGCCGGTGTATTACGTTGCAAGTCTTCCATGCTGCGCCGTGAACGCTGCGCGGCTACCGCAAGCGCGCCATATTCTAGGAAGCTGCCTTCATCAATCAGATCGGTAATATTTTCCCGCGCCGTTCGCTTTCCTAAAGCATGACGTTTGGCGATCGCCTGCGGGCGGGCAGCATCTTCAAGCAAGGCCTTGCGATCCAGAAGTTTTTGCAAATCGGGCCGTATGTATTCCAGATCCAGCGTCTCATTAACCACGTAACTGTTTTCGAGACCCGCAACCGGCTCGACGTACAGTATGGTCTGCTCTTTTTGCAAACCATCGCCCTGCTGCTGGTCGATACGACGCACCACGCCACCCACTTCGCTCTGCAGAATGTGCTCCATCTTCATCGATTCGATGATGGCTACCGGCTGCGCGGCGCTAATCTGTTCACCCTCTTTTACCAACACCTCTACCACCACGCCTTGCATCGAGGCACGCACCGCCTGGCAATTTTCCGGAGCCAGCAACTCCCGGTTTGAAAGATGTGCACTGCCCGTAACGCTAGCGGAAATCGTGGATTCAAAATAGAGAGGACACTGTGCCGTTTGCTGTTGGGCTGATAATAACTCCGGCAGATGCTTATCGAGGTAGCGGGTATAGATATTATTGCTGCACACATCGGGGCTTTTTAGCAGCTCCAACAGCAGGGAAGCATTGGTTTCTATGCCGCTAATGTGACATTCACGCAGTGTGCGCCTGGCTTTATTGATCGCATCTTCATAACGTGAGGACTGGCTATGAACAATAATTTTGGCCAACAAGGAATCGTAATATGGGCTGGTTTGATAGCCGGCATAACCGAAGGTATCGACGCGCACTCCAGGGCCGGATGGCATTTCAAAGGTGCTCAGGGTACCGCCCGTCGGCGTAACCTCCCCCTGCGCATCAATCTGTTCCATGTTGATCCGCAACTGAACGGCATAACCACGAGGCTTGCTGATCTGTTGCTGGGTTAATCCCAGATCGACAAGCGTAGCCCCACCCGCGATTTGAATCTGCGCCATGACCAGATCACGATCGCACACCATCTCGGTAACCGTATGCTCTACCTGCACGCGGGGATTCGCCTCAATAAACAGAAAGCTTTCATTATCGACATCGACTAAAAACTCGAAGGTTCCCAGACCACGATAGTTGCAACTGCCCGCTAACCTGAGCGCCGCAGAAAACAGCTGTTCACGCAGCTCATCATCCAGACTCGGGCTCGGCGCCACCTCGATAAGCTTTTGGTGGCGACGCTGCAGGCTGCACTCGCGCTCACCCAAATGACTGACATTGCCCTGCCCGTCACCAATAATCTGTACTTCAATGTGCCGGGCGTGCTGTACCAACTGCTCGATATAAAGCTCGCCGGAACCAAAAGCAGCGATGGCTTCTGACTGGCAACGAGCATAAGCGTCTGGTAAATTCTCCCGCTTATAGACCGGACGCATACCGCGACCACCACCGCCGGCAATCGCTTTAAGCATCACTGCAGCCGTACTGGATTTTTCCCGCAATGCATCAAAAAACTGTTCCGCTTCTGCTAATGATGTACTGCCCTGTGACCCTGTCGCCAGTGGAATCTTATACTCGACAGCCAAAGCTCGCGCTGTGGATTTATCACCGAACAGACGCAACGTCTCTGCATCCGGTCCAACAAAAATAATGCCATTGCTAACGCACAGCTCCGCAAACTCGGCGTTTTCACTCAAAAAACCGTAGCCCGGATGAATTGCATCACAGCCATGCTGTTTGGCCAGCGCAATAATCTGCTGCCCATCCAGATACGCTTTAATTCCTGTTCCGCGCAGTGCAACCGCCTCATCGGCTTTACGGGTATGCAAACACGACTCATCATCTTCTGCATAGACCGCAACACTGGTAACACCCAGCTCAGCAGCAGCCCGAGCAATACGGATGGAAATTTCACCACGATTAGCAATTAACAGTTTTTTAATGGTCATAAATGGAGCTGTATCCAAAGTTTTTTGCCAGGAGCCTGTCTGACATATCAGGGGCTCGTCACGAGAGAAAGACCGGTTTGAGGCGAATAGTCACTCTAGCCAACAAAAAAGAGCATAGAAAATGACCAAGCCCGGCTTCTTCGCAGTAGGGCAACCCTGAGTCCGACAGGCTCCTGGTCAGTGAGCATGCCGGTGGGTTGTATATTTATTATTAATCACTGACTTTTTTGATTGACGTCTGTGACTTTTCCCAACGCACAAAAATTTCTCAAGATTTCGCGTTAAGATTTTGTATCAACGGATTCAGATCACCTTTCTCAACCTCTGGTGTCTGCAAGCCCATATCCAGCGCATCCTGCATGCGTTTCACCATACCGGGCTGGTTGGCCGCTTGATGTAATCCATGGTATTCGCGGCCAAAATCTGCCGCTGTGATCTGCTCCCCTTCATTGACCAGGTTTTTACTGATCACCAAAGCTTCCATAGGGTAACTGGCAATACGTTGCGCCATGGTATTAACGAATTCACCGATCTCATCAGCAGGGATTGCACGATTAACATAGCCATAGCGCTCCGCAAGCTCCGCATCAAAATCCTCACAAGCCAGCAGAATTTCCATCGCACGACCGCGCCCCACCAACTTCGTCAATCGCGTACAACCACCAGCACCGGCGATAATACCCAGAGCGGCTTCCGGCTGCCCGAGGCGCGCCTTACCAATCGCGGCAAAACGCATATCCAGTGCCAACAGTAATTCGCTACCACCGCCTCGAGCAATACCTTCAATTTTGCCGATCGTCACTTTGGGCATATGGCGATAAAGCTCATAGGTCTGCTGTAACATACTGGGCGTCTGACCATCCGGTTCCGGCTCTTGCTCCAACGCCATTAACAATTGGACATCGGCATGCGCTATGAAAAAATCAGGGTTAGAGCTTTCAAAAATGATCACTTTGATTGAATCATCTACTTCGAGCTGTTTGGCAAGTTTATAAAGTTCCAGAACCAACTGATAATCCAATATGTTGATCGGTCCATTATCAATAGACACGGTAGCTATCGCGCCTTCCTGATTCAACGAGAGACAATTATATAAGCTGTACATATCTTTCCTACTAAAAATCGAAGTAATAAATTGAAGTAAGTTTTACCTGATAATCAGAACCATTAACGATGACCAACCAGGACACCTTTGAATAATTCGTTCATCAGGGGCGACATATTACTGACTAATTTTTTTCACAACATACATAGACGACCATAATCCAAGACGAACCGAAATACGCTTGCATAACTGCATGAATTTGGCATCTTTGCCGATAAACAACTGGGATTTACCCTTCTTGATTGCACCAACAATCGCTGTAGCGGCTTCCTCAGCGGTGGTCTTTGCAATTTTGTCGAAGCCGGATATCAATTGAGCATTAGGGTTCAACGCACCCCGATTAATATTGGTTCGGATACCGCCAGGATGAACACTGAGCACTTTTACATTGCTATCGGCAAGCTCCAGCATCAGCGTTTCATTTAAACCCAATACCGCATACTTGCTCATATTGTAAGGGCCGTTGGTAGGGAATGGCACCATGCTATTGATGCTGGCCACATTAACCAGCGTAGCCTCCGGGCGTTGTCTCAAGTAAGGCAGAAAGAATCGACTCCCGTAAATAACGCCCCACATATTCACATCAAACACTTTCTCCATTAAGGAAAAATCAACCTCTTCCATAGCACCAGAACAATTGATACCGGCATTATTAATAACCACATCAACCTGTCCAAAGTAATCATTAACATGCTTTGAAAAATCCAGCATGGCAGCCCTGTCGGATACATCCAAAGCAGGCGCCATAACCTGATCCACAGGCAGTTTCAGTAAAGTGACGGTTTCTTGCAAACTTGCATCGTTAACATCCGTCAACGCCAGGCGGCAACCCTGTGCAGCCAATTCTTGCGCCAATGCACGGCCAATACCCGAACCTGCGCCAGTCACAACCACTACTTTATTAGCTAGATTTTGCATTTGATTTTATCTGCTCAGAAAGGGAAGGCTGTACATCACCCGTTAATTTACACAATGTACAGCCTGGATGCTGTTGACATTTTTGCTGCTTATTTATCTTCAGAATGACTGATAAATATTCGCAATATTTTATCAAGCTGCACCCGTATATTTGTACAGATGCAGCCAGACGATTACTTCTGTGGAGTAATCAGATACTTTTCACCGGTTGCCTGCTTGCTGTATCCCGCAATGGCATCCAGTGATAAAGCTTCGGCCAGTGATACTTCACGGGTGTAATGGCTGGCGAACGTGGTATTAATTTCAGCCGCTACCCGACCAGCCATCTTCATGACAACTTCCTGACCCGCTCTGGTCATAAAGTTGGTCAGCAACCAGCCCGATACGTTCCAGGCAAAACCGAAACCGCGCTTTAGCACAACAGGGCTTAGATCCAGACCGCCATAGATATAAATCTGCTTCATCACGGTTGAACCGTAGTGATCGTAACGTTTCATCTTGCTGGCTGCCGCACGCTCCATGCAAGTCAGGATCTTATCGGCCAACTCGCCACCACCAATCGCATCAAACGCGATGGTCGCACCGGTCTCTGCACACGCCTTGGTCAGATCTTTGGTAAAGGTTTCTGAAGTAGAGTTAACGATATATTTAGCGCCCAGATTACGCAAAATCTCTTCCTGCTCAGGTTTACGCACGATATTAACCAGCTCAATACCGTCGGCCTGGCATATGCGATTCAGCATCTGTCCCAGGTTGGAAGCGGCCGCGGTATGAACAATGGCGCTATGGCCATCCATGCGCATATTTTCTACCATACTCAATGCCGTCATGGGGTTAACGAACGAAGAGGCAGCCTGTTTGGCGGTCACGCCTTCCGGCATTGGCATACATTGAGAAACATGCACGCAGCGATACTGGGCATACATACCACCAAAGGCGCCGGTCACCATTTTGCCCAGCAGCGCCTGTGCCTCAGGGGCTTCACCCGCAGCGATTACGACACCGGCACCTTCCATGCCAACTGGAGCCGCCTTACCCACACGGGTAGCAACCCGTGGCATTAACCCTCTGGGTATATCAGCAGTGAAAATTGGTCTTTCCGTCGTACCACTGGCTCTTGCGGTTGAAAGATCGGCGGGACCAAACAAAGTCGCCTGATCGGAAGGGTTCAACGGTGTAGCATCAACCCGAATCACCACTTCTTTAGGGCCTGGATTCGGTATCTCGACCTCTGCCAATGATAGCTCCAGCGTGTTGTCTTCAGTAACTTTTGAGAAAAGTTGTAGTCCGTTAGTCATGAGGTCTCCTGTAACTTTCAGTGAACAATATGA
>JAUXFT010000047.1 GCA_030622755.1 Aestuariirhabdus sp.
GAGGAAGGGAGCAGGGAGCGGGGAGCGGGAAGCAGGGAGCAGGGAGCAGGGAGCAGGGAGCAGGGAGCAGGGAGCAGGGAGCAGGGAGCAGGGAGCATTGCGATTTCGGGTTAATGAAGAACGCGGTGAGAGTTCAGAAAATGGCCTCACGTTATGCCCGCATCGCGGCGCATTGGAATGGTCGTACCGGTCTGATGACTGATGACTGATGACTGATGACTGATGACTGATGCGGAAGGCGATACTATTGATGTTGATGCCGCAGAGTTTACTGAGCGGCTGGCGTTGTTGCAGACGCAGATAGACGATGGTCGTTTGGCAGAAGCCGAGGTGAAATGGAATTATATTTCAGCCAGGATGGTTGATTATCAAAGCCAAACCGTACCCTGCTTGATTGCCCGCTACAGTGATTCAATTGTAAAAAAATTAATGCATGCCAGTCAGGGAATACCCACTGCCTCCGGTGACTTGGCTTTGAATTAAGCTGGCTGTTAGCATGGTGATCGTTAATGAGTGCCCAGAGATAACAGCAAAGTACAAATAGAGTTTTGGGGTATAGATTGAATTTAAGACCCAGCGCCGGACTTATATGGTCTCTGGGCTATACTTTCGATGTATAATTTCCTGTTTCCGGCTTCTAGTTTTTTTCAGGAGACCTGATACTCTCAAAAGGGTAAAAGATCTTGCAAGTTTCCTGTTAAGTTGCGTAGTTTATGGTTTTACTCACTGGATCATCATGAAAGGTGAGATGTGATTGATAATGATAAATAAAAAGAGAGTCCTATGAGCGAGACAGCAGCCCTGGAAGTTCGTGACCTGCACAAACATTTTAATGAGCTTGAAGTGTTAAGGGGCGTATCTTTAAAGGCCCAGAAAGGAGAAGTAATCTCCATGATAGGGTCTTCAGGCTCTGGTAAAAGTACATTTTTGCGCTGCATCAATCTGCTGGAAATCCCTACATCCGGTGATATTTATGTGAATGGTGAAAAAATCGCCATGAAGCCGGGTAAACGCGGCGTAGCAACGCCTGCTGATCAAAAACAGGTTGAACGTATTCGTTCTAAACTCTCCATGGTATTTCAAAGTTTTAACCTGTGGTCTCACATGACCATAGAAGAAAATATCATCGAAGCTCCAATGCAGGTTCTTAAGCTCTCGCGTAAAGAAGCACTGGAGCGGGCGCGTGCATTAATGGATAAGGTCGGCATTTATGAGAAACGTGCTTATTATCCAGGGCATATGTCTGGAGGTCAGCAGCAACGTGCTGCGATTGCTCGGGCGCTGGCGATGGAGCCAGAGGTGATGTTATTTGATGAACCCACATCAGCACTGGATCCAGAGTTGGTGAGTGAGGTTCTCAAAGTTATGCAAGACCTTGCTGAAGAGGGCCGGACCATGATCGTGGTAACTCACGAGATGGCCTTTGCTCGCGATGTTTCAAACAAGGTTCTCTTTCTGCATCAGGGGCTGATTGAGGAACAGGGCCACCCCGACACTGTGTTTAATAACCCTGAATCAGAGCGGTTGCAGCAATTCCTTGCCAGCAGCTACTAAACTGACTCATAAAATAAATTATAATTAACGATTGGGAGTTACATATGATTAAGCGTTTGTTTGCAATTGGCGCCACGGTTGTTGCGATGGCAGCTACTCCGGCGATGGCTAAAGATTGGGATAAAATCCGTATTGGAGTTGAGGGTGCATATCCCCCATTCAGCCAGACCAATCCAGATGGATCGGTAACCGGCTTCGATATTGATATTGCCAATGCATTGTGTGACGCACTGAAAGCGGAATGCACCATGGTAAAGCAGGACTGGGATGGAATTATTCCCGCGTTGTTGGCGCGTAAATATGACGCCATCATTGCTTCCATGTCCATTACCGAAGAGCGTAAGCAGAAGGTTGATTTCACCGATAAGTACTCCACACCACCCCTCGCTTTTGTAGCGAAGAAAGGTGCTGGTATCGACACCATGAACCTTAAGGGTAAAATGGTAGGTGTTCAACGCTCTACCATTGCGGATACCTATATCTCCAATGCCGTTGAAGGTGTAAACGTTAAGCGTTATGGCACACAAGATGAAGCATACCTGGATATGAAGTCTGAACGTCTTGATTTGCTGTTGGCTGATGTTTTCGTCTTGACCGATGGTTTTCTTGGTAAGGACGGTGGCGACGCCTATGAACTGACCGGCGATAGCATCACTGATGCCAAGTGGGTTGGTGAAGGTATCGGTATTGCAGTTCGTAAGAAAGACAATGATCTGACCGGTAAGCTAAATGCTGCTATCAAGCAGATCCGTGCTGACGGTACTTACGAGAAAATTCGCGCTAAGTACTTCCCCTTCGAAATCTACTGATTTTGAAATATGGCGGAGCGCATTTCGCGCTTCGTCATCTTGTCTCTGTTTGTTCCTGAATACTTGAAGTGAGTGCACTATGCTAGATCTACATGGCTATGGAGGCAGTATTCTTAGTGGTGCTGTTATAACCATTGAAGTTGCACTGTTGTCCCTGATTATTAGTATGATTCTCGGCATTGCTACTGCGCTTGCCAAACTCTCCAAGTCTACGATTGCTCACGGCATTGCCATTGTTTATACCACGGTGATTCGAGGGATCCCGGATCTGGTGTTGATGTTGTTGATCTTTTTTGGTGGTCAGATGCTGGTGAATGAACTGGCATACATGGTGGGCTACGAAGGTTACATCGATATTAACCCTTTTGTGGCCGGTGTGCTGACCATAGGGTTTATCTTTGGCGCCTATATGGCCGAGACCTTTCGGGGAGCCATTTTGTCAGTGGATGGTGGTCAGCTTGAAGCAGGACGAGCTTACGGCATGACTGGCTTGCAAGTCTTTCGCCGCATTTTGTTTCCGCAGATGATGCGTCATGCTTTGCCAGGTTTTGGCAACAACTGGTTGGTCTTACTCAAGACAACGGCATTGGTTTCAATTATCGGTCTGGAGGATATGGTGCGCGTCGCATCACTAGCCTCCGGTTCCACCCAGAAGCCGTTTACTTTTTACCTTGTAGTCTCTGTTATATTTCTTGTTTTTACGTCGATATCTGTCGGTTACCTGCAATGGTTGGAAAGACGTTATAGCGCCAGTGTGCGCAGGGAGGCGTAATGGACTTTTCAATCATATTCGATAATTTCGACCTTTATCTGCAGGGTGCCTGGACAACAATTCAGCTGGTGTTTCTGGCATTGATCATTGGCTTGATCATTGCCTTGCCGCTGGCGATCTTGCGTAATCATAAAAATCCGTTGGTATGGGGGCCTATCTGGGTTTACACCTTTTTTTTCCGTGGTACGCCATTGCTGGTGCAGGTGTTTTTGGTGTATTACGGATTCGGTCAGTTTGAAGCGCTTCGAGAAAGCTTTTTGTGGCCATTCTTTAAAGAAGCATACTGGTGTGCACTGTTGGCATTTACTCTCAATACTGCCGCGTATACGACGGAGATTTTCCGCGGAGCAATAGCCAATACACCATTGGGAGAAATTGAAGCGGCCAAGGCATACGGTATGAGCCGTTGGTTGCAGATTCGTCGTATTATCTTACCCAGTGCTTTGCGTCGTGCGTTACCTGCCTACAGTAATGAAGTTGTGTTTATGCTTCACGGTAGTGCTATCGCGGGTATCATAACTATCGTGGATCTTACCGGTGTCGCCAGGATAATTAACTCTAAATATTACAGCCCGTTTGAGGCCTTTATTGCCGCTGGCCTTTTCTATATGGCAATTACCTTCACCATTGTGTTCGTTTTCAGGAAGCTGGAGCAGCGTTACCACGCTCATTTGCGCCCTCGTTCCTGATCACAATTGAAAGTGCAGTTTTAAAGGGGGAGCCAGCGCTCCCTTTTTTTGTTTCGAGTTTGATGGACTTGCGTGATCCAACTGAGGTTTCTAGGATAAAGCTATTAGCGAATATCTTTTCATGAACAATGTTGTTGGATCGATGGCTACATATGTGAAACGGTTTAAAAGGTGATTGGAGGAGTGACATTGTCGGTGTTGATATAAATGATAATTCACATAGTCTGTGAAACGTAGGACTAAACTGATTTTCAGGATTTAATAATCAAGGGTTCAATATTCAAGAATTCAATATTTAAGGAGGCACTAATGGCAACGGTACTCATCACCGGATGTAGTCGTGGATTAGGTTTGGAAGCAGTTCGTCAATTCCTTGCTGATGGTTGGAAAGTCTTTGCGACTTGCCGTGATTCGAAGAGTTGTAGTGAGTTGGATGTCCTGAAAAAACAGTACGATATGTTGGAAATTCTGGATATGGATATCGCCGATAACACATCAATTGATAGAGTGGCAAGTGTTATTGCGGGGCAACCACTGGACCTGTTAGTGCAAAATGCAGGTGTGTACGGCCCCACAGTCGTGCGTCTGGGCACAGTTACGGCAGAGAGCTGGATGGACACTTTGCGCGTTAATACCATAGCGCCCCTGATGCTAGTGCAAAGTATGCTGTCAAATCTTCGGCTGGCTAATGATCCGACCATCGTATTGTTATCCAGTAAGATGGGCAGTATCACGGATAACAATAGTGGAGGTGGGTATATCTATCGCAGTTCGAAAACAGCGCTGAATAGTGTGGGTAAAAGCCTTGCGGAAGATTTACGTGAAGATGGCATTAAAGTTTTAATGATACACCCCGGATGGGTCAAAACCGATATGGGGGGGCCGAATGCCTTGATTGATGCTGCGACTTCTGTCGCCTCAATCAGGCGAGTCATTGAGGGATTTACTTTGGAAGAAAGTGGATCATTTCTCAATTACGACGGAAAGCAAATTTCATGGTAGAAAATAGATTTACAAGAAGTAAGCCGTTGGCAGGGCAATTTTTATTGCTGTAAGCATTAGTTCCAGCCTGATCAAATATGTCCTGCATATTTACAGGGTTATCAGGCTTTGGTTTGGAAGGGGTTATTTGCCAACCACTTGGTAAAAGCATCTTCAGTTATTGGTTTGGAGAACAGGAATCCCTGATAAATATTGCAGCCCATGTCACGAAGGTGTTGCCATTGAGATTCAGTTTCTACACCTTCTGCCACGGTTTTAATTTTCAGGTGTGCTCCGATAGACATGATGGCATCGGCCAAGTGACGAGGTGATGGCTGGTGCAGTTCGTGAATAAACGAGCGGTCTATTTTCAGGATATCGATGGGGAGATCCCGTAGATAAGCCAGGGAAGAATACCCGGTACCAAAATCATCCAGGGCGATTCTAATGCCAAAGCCTCGCAAATTATTCAGTTTGACTATGGTTTCCTGTAAATCATTAAGCAGAACGCTTTCTGTAATCTCTATACAGATGCGATTGGGAGGGATTTGGGAGACACCAATCGCCTGCTCCAGACTCTTTACGAAATCAGGACGAGCAAACTGCCAGGCTGATACATTGATGGCAATATAACCGCTGTATAATGGGTGTTGAGCGTACAATCGTTTAAGGGTTTGCAATGATTGTGAGATGACCCAATCACCAATAGGATTTATCAGGCCAGTTTCTTCGGCCAGAAGAATGAACCGATCCGGGGATACTATGCCATGTTCGGGATGATTCCAGCGAATAAGGGCTTCAGCGCCAATACAGATACGCTTCGTATCGACTAATGGCTGGAAATAGAGTTCAAATTGCTCGTGGCGCAATGCTTTACGTAACGCTTGCTCCATTTTTAGCCGCTGCCTGACAGCGTTTCCAGCGCGTGGATTGTAGAGGTGGTAACTTCCTCGCCCAGACTTCTTACCCTTGGCAAGGGTAATATTTGCGGTACGAATCACGTCATGGGCTGTATCAGCGTGTTGTGGAACCAGTAGCGCACTAATGGTTGCGCCAATGTGCAGAGAGTGGGCGCCAACCTGTACAGGCTGATTAATTAACTGCAGTACTTTCTTTGAAGTCCGAACCGCATATTCTGGAAGTTTGCTGTCTGGATGTTCGTCAATTAATACAAACTCATCACCGGCTATACGCGCTACCAGCATTGTTTGGCCGACGGTATTGGTGAGTCGTCGAGCGACCAGTTGTAATACTTGATCACCAGCATCCTGACCTAACTCATCATTGATATGCTTGAAATGATCAATGTTTATTTGCAGGTGAAGTAGTGGGTCTATCGATTCATTGATCGAGTCACTTGGCGAATCACTGATCGAGTTACTATTGCTGTGAAGACGTTCGTTGAGGTACTTCCTCACCATAGCGCGATTGGGTAATCCGGTTAGAGGGTCTTCGTAGGCCATTCGGTGAATCTGATTTTCAATTTCTGCTTTTTGTTGTTCAGCCGAAACCAAAGAGCGTTTTCGAGTAAAAGAGCTGGAAGCGTTTTTAATGCCAATGTAGGCAAGCTGTACACAGATTAAGATAATGAAAAGAGAAAAGCTGAACCCGTAAAGATAGATGCTATCAAATTCTGCACTATCCACTGTTGTGGTGTATAGAAACGCCAGAGCATGGATAAGTAAATAGGCGGCAGTAAACGCTGCCCATTTTGATTTTTCTTTCAGGCAGTGGCGTATTAATCGGTAGATGCAATAGGCTGATATCAGGCTAACCAGTACTATTAATGCACTGCGTAGTACCCCTGGCGATCCGGTCAGGTGGACGAAGGTTTCCCCCCCGCCATATTGAAAGTGATGAAGTCCACTCACGCTTGCAAAGCGCAGGCTAAAGGCGGAATAGGTATTGATCACCACGACAATGATGATGAGGGCCGAGAGGATAATGCTCCAGGATTTCGCTTTTTTCTGCTGAGTGTATATGACACACAGAGCAAAAATTCCCAGCATGGTTAACAGCGTGAAATTAATCTGCCATTTGGTGGCGGTTATGGCGTCAGAAACGGTAGGCGACAGGTGATAAATCAGCGTACTAAGCTGGTAGCCTATGGCAAACAGGCAGGTGATAGACAGGGAGAAATAGAACAGGCGCCGGGTGGTGCGTAAGCTGATGAATGAAAGCACAGCCGTCGTTATCGCCGCGGCAAAAATCATTCCACTGGATACCCCGAATAAGATGGTGATCAGGGGTAGAGTTTGGTCCATCGTGCTAGAAGTCCGTTAGGTTGTGCTGTGGAAGTGTACTCTATGCTTGTCAGTAACGAGCGACTTACTCGTCGTGCAGTTCAACTAATCCGTGCAGCACAATCTCTTCATAGGTCACGACACCGATAACCTGGCCATCTTCGAGCACCGGAGTGTTGGACAATCCAAACTGATCTAATAAGCGAGCGCAATAACGTATGTCCATTTCGGGCGATACACTTAACACCGGTTTGCTCATTATTTCGTAGAGGTTGATGCGCTTGGGCGAACGGTCGTTGGCCAGTACCTTCTTGGCAATGTCGGCCAGCACCACAATACCGTATTCATCAAGCTCATGACGTTTTTTGATGATCAGGGTGTGGGCATTTTCCTTGAGAAGTGCCTGAATGGCGTCTTGTACGGTCATCAGTCCATCCATTTCGATGAACTGTCCTTTCATAATATCGCGGACTTTTATCAATCGTTTGGTTTTCATAATACGCTCTCTATGGTTTCTTTAAGTTCTGTTACCTGATGGGCAACACCCACGGCGTCTTCGACATCTATCTGGATTGCGATACCGGTTCCTGGTGAGGTATCAAATTCTCCGGCTATGGAGATTGTTTCCAGGATATGCCGGCTGAGGTGCTCTTCAACAATAAAGAGCAACACGTCACGTTGAGTCGATAAAGTGAGCCCGAAAAATGTCTTGCTCTGTTCCAACCCTTCGCCTCGAGCATTATTGATCACGGTAGAGCCTGTTGCACCGGCATCACGTGCTGCTTCCAGTACGGCATCCGTTTTACTGTCTTCAACAAACGCCAGAATCAATTTAAAGTGCATGATTTTCAGTCTCCGTTACTGGATGGTGAATCAGGTGATGAGTTAGATGGTGAGTCTGTCTCTTGTTTAGCGATATCTTTTTCGCGGCGCCGTTTGCCGATTCTTTCTGCTATTTGCGCATAGCCCATAACACTCATGATAGGGAACAAACTGGCGAAGGCGATTAAACCGAATCCATCTATTAATACACTACGTCCCGGCACCGTTTCAGCCAGGCCAAGGCCTAATGCGGTCACCAGAGGAACCGTTACCGTTGAAGTGGTTACGCCGCCTGAATCATAGGCCAGGGGAACGATCATTCGTGGGGCGAACCAGGTCTGAATGACGACCAGAATATAACCGACAATAATGAAGTAATGAATCGGTAGACCGGTAACAATTCGGTAGCAGCCTAGAGCTATGCCGAAAGCGACGCCGAAAGCGACAGAAATACGCAGCCCCCATATGCTGATTGCACCACCTGAAACTTCGCTGGCCTTAATCGCTACGGCCATCAAAGAGGGTTCTGCGATGGTAGTACTGAAACCGATGGCAAAGGCAAACAGGTAGATCCAGTAATATTCTTGCCAGAGCACGTCGTCGGGTATTTCAGCAAACCCCTGATAGATAAACTCGGGGCGAGTGAGCTGTTCGGCCATGAGCCTGCCAAGGGGAAACAGCGCGCGTTCAAGTCCCATTAAAAACAGTGATAGACCGACAACTACATAAGCAAAGCCGAGTAATACTCGATTGAGGTTAGGTACCGGTTTACGAATAACTAAAAACTGGAAGCCAAAAATAATGGCGGCAATGGGTAGTACATCCCCTAGCGTGGCAATGAGAGTGGTAATAAGTTCGTGAAGGATTTCCATGGTTAGATCAACATCCCATAGGCCATGACGAAAATCATCGGCGTTAACGATGCAAATGCGATCAGGCCAAAACCGTCAATCATCGGATTACGGCCTTTAATGGAAGAGGCTAACCCAACACCTAATGCGGTGACGAGAGGTACCGTAATGGTTGAGGTGGTAACGCCGCCGGAATCGTAAGCGATACCGATAATTTCTCGTGGTGCAAACATGGTCATGGTAACAACCATTATGTAACCACCAATGATTAGCCAGTGGATGGGCCAGCCCATTAAAATTCGTAACACGCCGATGACGATCGCTAATCCGACGGAGAATGCCACGGTATAACGCAGGCCGTCAGCGTAACTGTGCATCGCCTCGGTGCTGGACAGAATAAATCCGGCATCGGCTGCAATTTCGGAAGCCTCATTAGAGACGGCTATCAAGGCGGGTTCGGCAATGGTTGTACCGAATCCCAGGGCGAAGGAAAACAGGAGTAACCAGAAAGCACTGCCTTTTCTGGCAAAGGCATTTGCGAGAGACTCGCCGATCGGAAACAGTCCCATTTCCAGCCCAAAAATAAAAAATGTAAGACCAAGAACCACGAGAATTAAACCAATGACCAGGTCCAGAAGATGGGGTAAAGGTTGCTGTAACACCAAAAATTGGAAAAACAGAATCACCAATATAATTGGCGATAAATCGCGCAGGCTACCCAACATGGAAATACAGAGTGCGATGATGCTTTTTTTCAAACCCGGTTCCTGCATTCCATAGCGGTGACTTTAGGGTGTCTGGCAATTATCTTGTTTCGCGCTAAGGCTAACAAGTGTCTTTTTATAGAGGGATAACTTATTTAGGGACAACTTATATCGCCAACTTATTTATGGACAACAGGAACCATTATTCCATGCGTAGTTAATCTACTTCAATGCTATGGGACATAACATTGTCACTCCACTGCTGTTTGCAAATCGCGATAATACTTCGTGTGGCCGCGTTGTGTTGCGCTTGCTTATTATAAGCCAGACCTACCATCCGGCTAAGATCAATATCGCTAATATCACGAAACACGATATTGTCTCTCAGTTGTAATTGAGAGATTTCAGGAATCAGGGCCGCACCAACGCCGGCGCCAACCAGAGCTAAGGCGTACTCGACGGTTTGGATGCGGGCACGAACCTGCAGATGTATTGCCTGGGGTGCCAGTGCCCGGGTAAGGGTGCTAACGGCTTCACAGGGTGAGCGGTGTATAAAGGGTAATTGGTTCAGGTCGGATAGAGTGATCTCTGGTTTGAGACTTAAGGGACTGCCAACCGGCAGCGCCAGCAGATAGCGATCTCGCCATAGTGGTTGGAAAACCTCATCGCTTTGCAGGTAGGCGCTGGTAATGATTCGCGCGTCGCAATCCTCTTCAGGTTGTACCAGGGTTAACTCCAGTCCCTCGACGCTGTTGCCGAGATCTTTGAGCAACTGACTGACTCTTTCGGCCCCGAGAGAGCGTATTAAGCCAAGGCGAAAGGGCAGTTTTTTCTGTTTGTGATTAAACAACCGTTGTATCGCCTGAGCATCCCCAAGTAAACGATTGGCGAGTGGATACAGTTGTTGCCCCGCGTCGGTAGGTTGCACCCCTTTGGCATGGCGGCTGAACAGTGGACTGTCGAGGGTTTCTTCCAACTGGGCAATGGCAGCCGATATAGAGGGCTGGGCAATGAATTAGCGACGGGCAGCGGCGCTGATGCTGCCGCATTCATAAACGGCGACAAAGTATCGGAGTACTCGTAAATCCATAGTTTTTAACTATATCAGATAGAGTTAAAGGATATTATTCCTTTGTCATGCGCTGGACTAGGCTGAACGCTTTAACGCCAGTTTTATGGCGTGGCAAGGACCTTACTTCCGAGTCAGGTAACTCGGCAGACTCGACCGGTATACAAACGTTTACTTATCAGACTCTGGTGCGATGATAGCCACTCTTACGTTTAGTGCCTGACAGTTAGTGTCTGATAGTTAGTGCCGGACGTTTATAAAAAACTGAAAACTCGTAAGTAAAGTTCGAACATATGAGTGAAACGATGTTCTGGAGCTCAGTTGTATTGGTATGTAGCTGTATTGGGAAGCAGCTATTCCGGGCCTTAAATGGGTTGGAACCTGGACGAGTTGAAATCTGGATGCGTTGAAACCTGGAGCGTTGAAACATGGAAGTGTCGAATCATAGATGTGTTACAACATGGATGTGATGGATTGTCGTAGAGGGAGAATATGAATTATGCAAAATAGAGCCGAGGTGGTAGAAAACAATCTATTGCACGCGATGGCTAGCGGGGAACTGCCGCAACCCGCGTTAAGTATTAGTTTGCAGCAGGCTGGAGTGACCGGGACTGAGCTGGTGGATCTGTTTGAATCCCAGCTAATGAGCCGCTTGCTGGATATTCGCTCGCGTATTCTACAGGCACGCGGTGAGAGTTTTTATACCATCGGTAGCGCCGGACACGAAGGTAATGCGGCTATTGCGAAAGCTTTACGCTACACCGATATGGCATTTTTGCACTACCGCAGTGGCGCTTTTATGATCCAGCGCAGCAAACAGTTACCGGGTCAGACACCGCTCTACGATATGTTGCTCTCGTTTGCAGCATCCAGTGAGGATCCAATATCCGGAGGGCGTCATAAAGTACTGGGTAGTAAAGCACTGTTCGTACCACCACAGACCAGCACTATTGCCTCGCATCTACCCAAAGCGGTGGGTGCAGCATTTAGCATTCCCTTGAGTCGACGCCTGGGGCTGGATGCAGAAATGCCACAGGATTCAGTGGTCGTATGTAATTTCGGAGATGCCTCGGCCAATCATTCAACGGCTCAGGGCGCCATCAATAGTGCCGCATGGGCGGCCTATCAGGGATCTCCCCTGCCGTTGGTGTTGGTGTGCGAAGACAACGGCATTGGTATCTCGACAGCAACGCCCAGAGGGTGGATTCATGCCGCTTTTTCTTCTCGTCCGGGACTACACTATCTGTCCTGTGATGGTCTTAATCTTCTCGATACTTATCGGGTGGCAAAGCAGGCAGTAGACATTGCGCGCCAGCGTTGTCAGCCGGTGTTTCTTCATGTGCGAATGGTGCGATTAATGGGGCATGCCGGTTCGGATGCTGAGATCGCTTATCGAACTCGCGCTGATATTGAATTCACAGAATCGCAGGACCCCCTGTTGACCAGTGCTCGCCTGATTATTGATAACGGTTTGCTGCGAGGGGATCAGTTATGTGATCTCTATCGTTCGCTCGCAGAACGAATTGAACGGGTTAGCGAACAAGCGATTACCCGGCCCAAGCTCACCACGCCAGAACAGGTGATTGCGTCACTGTCGCCTCAAAAAGAACCTCAGCCATTGCCTGAAGCATTGTTGGTGGATGAGCGGAAGGAGCTTTTTAAGCGTGATAGAACCCTGATGGCGAAGCCGCAACCCATGGGTAAGCTCATCAACTGGACTCTGGCCGAGTTGATGGCTCAACGAAGTAATATGGTGGTCTGTGGTGAGGATGTGGGCTCAAAGGGAGGGGTTTATCACGTTACCAGTGGCCTGCTGCAAAAGTTTGGTCCGGCTCGGGTTATCAATACCCTGTTGGATGAACAGAGTATTTTAGGCCTGGCGATCGGGCTGGCACACAACGGCTTTTTGTCCATTCCGGAGATTCAGTTTCTGGCCTATGTGCACAACGCTGAAGATCAGATTCGCGGTGAAGCGGCTACCTTGCCTTTTTTCTCGAACGGTCAATACAGCAATCCGATGGTGATTCGTATTGCGGGGCTTGGTTACCAGAAGGGATTTGGTGGGCACTTCCATAATGATAACTCTCTGGCAGTATTTCGTGACGTCCCGGGATTAGTGATTGCTTGCCCTTCCAATGGTGCCGATGCCTCGGAGATGTTGCGAACGGCGACAGCCTTTGCCTGGGAGCAAAAGCGGGTGGTGATTTTTATCGAACCAATAGCGCTCTATATGACCCGGGATCTGCACGAAGAGGGCGATGGGTTGTGGAGTAATGAATACCGTGCACCTGGAGAGTCTGAGACCATCGACGTCGGTCAGTTCGGTGTTTATGGCGAAGGAACACAGCTGTGTATTCTCACTTACGGCAATGGCTATTATCTGACCCGACAAGCCGGCAAAGTTTTACAAGCGCAGGGAATTGAATTAAGAATCATCGATCTGCGCTGGCTGGCACCTTTGGATGAGGAAGGAATCGCACAAGCTATCGCACCCTGTGAGCACCTGTTGATTGTCGATGAATGTCGGCAAACCGGATCGATCAGTGAGGCTCTGGTGACACTGGTTCATGAGCGGTTGAATGAGCCACCAAAGCTGGCGCGACTGACTGGTAATGACTGCTTTATCCCTCTGGCTGGGGCTGCCACCAGTGGTTTGCCAAAGAAACAGCAGATAGTGCAGGCATCATTGGCGCTATTGGGTGAAAAGTATGCTGTGGAGGAGGGTAACCAACCTGAGGCTCTTCATGCTGAATCAGGCAATGAGGTGAAGCGATGAAAGAGCGAGTAGTGGTTATCTGTCCAGGGCGTGGCACCTACAACAAGGAAGAGTTGGGTTACCTGAAGCGTTGGCATGCGGATAAAACAGAATTGTTTGATGGTATGGATCAATATCGTGAAACTGTGGGGCAGCCTAAAATTCAGCAGCTCGATGCTATGGAACGGTACTCTTTGAAGTTGCATAGCCCTGGTGAGAATGCCTCCGCGCTGATCTATGCCTGCGCATACGCAGACTATTTATCCATCGATCGTGATCGTTACGAGGTGGTTGCCGTCACGGGTAACTCAATGGGGTGGTATATCGCATTGGCGTGCGCAGGAGCGCTGTCAGAGCCCGGGGCAATCAAACTGATTAATAGCATGGGCTCCATGATGATCGATGGAGTGATCGGGGGGCAGATGCTTTACCCGCTAGTGGATGAGAATTGGTTGCCTGACTCAGGGCTGCGTCATCAGCTTGATTCAGCCGTGGCTGACATCAACCGTGAATCGGGTTGTGAGTTATATGATTCGATTGAACTTGGTGGTTACCGGGTTTTGGGTGGCAATGAGTCTGCACTGAAATTACTGGAGCAACGTTTACCGGTTGTTCAGGAACGGTTTCCCCTGCGCTTATACAATCATGCGGCGTTTCATACACCGTTAATGCAGAAAATTTCCGAGTTGGCTGGCACGCTCCTGCCGGAGACGTTGTTTGCTGCGCCGAAGCTGCCATTGATCGATGGGCGTGGGCATATCTGGCAACCTTACAGTACCGACATTGCCGAGCTATATGGTTACACGTTAGGGCATCAGGTCGTATCAACTTACAATTTTACCAAAGCGATCGAAGTGGCCATCAAGGAGTTTGCTCCGGATCGACTCTTGATCACCGGACCTGGTAATACTCTGGGAGGCAGTGTCGGACAAATTCTGGCATCCCGGAATTGGGCGGAGATTCATGATAAAGCCAGCTTTATCGAACAACAGTCCAGTGACCCTTTCGTACTGGCTATGGGGCATCCAGCGCAACGAGAAAGGGTGCAGGGTAAAGTGCTTTAATCTATGGAAGTAATGGGAAAAAGTAATGGAAGAAAGTAATGGGAAACGAATAACGGAATCCGAGCGCAATCTGATTGGATCAAGCAGTTACCTTCAGGTTGGTTTTTTTTTCAATCGTTGCTGTTCGGGAGGTTCTTGAATTTGAAGGCTCTGTTCCCGCAAACGCTGCAGTGTATTACACAGCATGGCAATGAGTACGACCAGAATAGGGTCGGTCACTTCCGCCAGATGGTGATCAAACACGAGTTGGGCTGCCTCGATTGCGAAAGTGATGATGACCATTACAATCGTGGCATGCAGTAAGCGCACCTGCTGCCGCTGCAATAGCCACAGAGCCGCCCCGAACAGGAAGAATTTTTCGAATACCACGGCAGTGTTGAGCATCATCGCGCCGCCGAGGAATCCGTAGAAAGGAATCCAGTGGAAGCTTGTGCTGATGGAGCGGAATTCGAAAGGTTGCAGGGCATTAATAACCAGCATGGATATCAAAAGGAGCAGGCCGATCTGGAGCCGATTTGGCTGGCGATTGAGCCATAGTATCCATATTGCTGCGGCCATCATTACACCGACCACATTGGAGAGACTCAAGCTGTTGTGGATGATCAGTATTTCCAATATAAATATGGCCGGTATTGCGAGCCATATAAGGTGTTGAGGCCAGTGCGCTGGTTTCAGTTGTTGCCAGATCAGGGCGATAACCAACCAGGCAACGGCGTCGTGCAGAACGTTGGTGAAGGCAAGTTGAGGTGAGAGTAAAAGGGGTTTCAGGCTGTTTTTGATCTGTTGCCAGTCGATAGAGGGTACAAAGGGCATCAACCGGTATCCTATCCAGCTAACGGCCACCATCAATGGGAATACTTCCAGTTGCTGGTGGCGAGCAATAAATCGATCGGCACGTAAAAATGGAATGAGTGCGCCAGCAATACCGACACTGGCACCGATCATGTTCCACCAGACGTCGCGGATATTGGCATCTCGGCTGGGCAAGTAAACCTGGAGAATTTGTAAAATCAGTGCCAGGGCTGCAGCGGTGATCAGTACCCTTGCAGAGGTGTGGCGGCGGAAAAAAAACATCCCGAAGTAGCCGTAGGGAATGAACAGGATGACATTTCCGAGAATATCACCCATATGACTACGGCCGTTCCAGCCATACATCAGTTCACTCAATATTTCGGTATTTTCTGCCAGAGCAACAAAATTGAACGGATAGAGTGAGCCGTAGCTGATCAGTAATGCACTGATGTAAAAGATGCCCTTCACTGGTTTTATCCTGAACGTGGGGTCTTTCAAGCATAGCGGAATGATCGCAGCTACAACAATGCGACCTTTGTGAGGTGTGCTCGCGTCGTTGTTTTTGCTTTGTTATTCTGAGGCAAGCAGTTGTGGATATTTTTTCAGGATTCAGAGGTGGTAATAAGTGCAACAGAAAGGACTGGATGATAAACCGTTGTCAGGAGTGCGGGTGCTTGAATTGGGCCAGCTGTTGGCGGGTCCGTTTGCAGCTACGTTGCTGGGGTACTATGGCGCTGAAGTGATCAAGGTCGAACCGCCTGGCAAAGGAGACCCATTAAGACAGTGGCGGATTCTTGAGGATGGCACCTCCTTGTGGTGGCGGAGCCTGGGCCGTAATAAAAAATGTATTACGCTGGACCTGAAGAGCGAAAAAGGCCGTGAACTGGTGCGTGAGTTGATACTGAAATCAGACGTTGTGATCGAAAATTTCCGACCTGGAACTATGGAAAAATGGGGTTTAGGTCCGAAAATTTTTGAGCAACAACATCCACAATTAATCTATACGCGTATATCCGGTTACGGACAAAGCGGACCATTATCCAGCAAGCCGGGTTTTGCTTCAGTGTGTGAAGGCTTTAGCGGTTTTCGTCACGTGAATGGTTTTCCTGGTCAGGCACCGGTTCGGCCCAATTTGAGTTTAGGAGACTCATTGGCTGGGCTGCACGCAGCTTTCGGCATCGTGTTGGCTCTGCTGCAACGACAAAAACCCGAGAGCGGTAAGGGGCAAGTCGTGGATGTTGCTTTGTATGAATCGATGTTCAATATGATGGAGGCTGTGATCCCGGAATACAGTGGAGCTGGAGTGGTGCGCGAACCCTCAGGAACCACCGTCACGGGAATAGTGCCAACCAATACCTATCGCTGCGCCGATGGGAAATTTGTGGTGATTGGAGGGAATGGCGATTCTATTTTTTGTCGTTTGATGGAAGCCATCGGCCGCGATGATCTGGCCACAGATAAACGATTGGAAAATAACGCTGGAAGAGTTAAACATGAACAGGAGATAGACCAGGTTTTGTCAGGCTGGACGGGTAGTCTAACGAGTGTTGATGTGTTGGCGGTTATGGAGCAGGCACGGGTGCCCGCAGGTCCGATTTACACTGCAGAAGATATGATGAATGACCCGCAATACCGTGCGAGAGACATGTTTGAATCGGTCGATGTGAATGGCAAAGCCCTGGAGATACCGGCTTTGGTTCCAAAACTGGTTAAAACTCCGGGAGAGACCTGTTGGGCAGGCCCCGAGGTGGGCAGTCATAATGTCGAAATTCTCACAAATGTGCTGGGCTTGTCGAATGAGCAAATACAGCACCTGCGTGACCAACAGGTGATTTAGCGGTTATTGTTGGGATATTTATGCTGGCTCATCTTTCAGGAATCTTAGGATCTCGTCGTTAGCCCAGCTGCGCATGGACCAGTTTTTAATGTATCCGCAGTGGCCGCCATGCTGTGTGAGTTTTATCTTGAGGTTCGGGTTGTCGACCAGATTATGAATATCATTAGCGGGTATCACCGGATCATCTACAGCGGCGAGTAACAGAGATGGCGTGTGTAATTTTTTCAGGCGATCATCGATGATGGAATAGGTCTCAAGGTAGATTTCGGAATCGTTGAATTCCGTATGGTGTTCAACAAAATAGTCTGTCATCTCTTGCAATGAATTCATTTGCAACAGCTTGTCCTGATAATCATGCTCGGGAAAGTGATTAAGCTTTTCACGCAACGAGCGTTTCCATTTTTTGATGAAGTAATGGTGATAGAGTGCCCATCCCTGTGCCAGTGATTCCATGGTTGCTGGTGGGTATAAGACCGGGCATACCGCAACGATACGTTTGAGATGGAAGTTATATTCACCGGCACGCAGGCCGACTCGTAGCGCAAAGTTGCCTCCCAGAGAAAACCCCGCCAGAAACATATTGTCTGGATGTAAGCAGCTGTTGATATCCTGCAGGGCGCCGGCAACTTCAGCATCTCGGGATGAATTAAAAAGTTCACGATTAAGGTGGTGGCTGGGGCCATGATCGCGTAAATGTAAACGCATTACATCGTAACCCTGCTGGTAGAGAAAACCGGCGGCAGAAAGTAGGTAGAGTGATTCACTGCTGCCTTCCCAGCCATGTATTAACACCAGTAATTGTTTGCTGGGTGTTGGCTGTGGGCTGTAATGGCCATGTAAGCGGATGCCGTCGCCACAATTGAATATCATATCTTCACTGTGCTGGAGCATATCTCTGGCGCGCCATTTTTCAAGGGGGCGACGCATTGGCATGCTGGCCATCAGGGATTGCAAATGCCCATTGGTAAGTGGCCATGAAGGGATAAAGTCGTGGTGTGGCATGGTAAATCGCAGCGTTGAATGATTTAAAGCTACTCTAGAGCGCCTATGGCGTGAGTACAAGCGGGTGGGGGGATATTTGTAAATAGGTATAGGCGCTTTTCTTATAGAAAGTTACATGGAAAGTTATATAGAAAGGTAAAATAGTTAAGTCGATAGTTATGTCACTTGTTAAGTCGTTAGTTCTTCAATAGTGAGTTAACGGTCAAGTGTTAAGAAAATTTTGTATCAGAAGCATTAGCCAGGGTTTTGGTTAGAACGTTCATGGTCTATTGGACGCTGCGTTTGCTATGGTGGTGAGAGACTGTGGATTAATTGGAGATACTTATGGCCAAAGGTCGAGATAAATATCAGGCAAGAATGGAAGTCTTATCCGGTTTTGGAAAAGATCTGGCGCGTAGAGCTGGTTCTTGTTGTGAGCTCTGTGATGCCTCAGGCGTTAAGCTTGTGACTCATGAAGTTGCCCCCGTTCCTGCTGAGCCCGATTTTGATCATTGTTTGCTAGTGTGTGAAATCTGTGCCGAGCAATTGGCAAACCCTAAACGGATACAAGCAGATCACTGGCGATGTTTGGGTAAAACCATCTGGAGCCAGATTCCTGTAGTTCAGGTTGTTGCAGTTCGTATGATCAGGCAGTTGGCAGAGAAGTACTCCTGGGCACAAGAGATGTTGGAACCATTGTTTCTGGAGCCTGATGTGGAACACTGGATCGATAATCCATAATAAACGTAATGAAAGGATTAATGGGCCGTTGACTGGTTGTTTCCAGGGTGATTTTCAGCCGATAGCCAAAAATATGAATCATGAACCACACGCAATGAAGCGGTGACGAAATAGGTCGGGTTTAAAAAGACCCCTGGTGACAGCATTGAGTACCAGAGGTAATGCGGAGATACAAACAAGATTATTGACGGTAATCGAAGATTTCGTGAATCCTGTTCGCGATCAGTTGAACCAACAAGTGCGGAGTCTTTGCTGTTAGAGGCTGATAGCGATTATATGCAAGCACATGATTCGGGTTAGTTTTGATTCCTGATTCCTTGGCGAATTTTTAAATCCAATTATTAAACTAATATCACTGTACTTACGTTTTATTTCAGATGTATCACTGAAATTGATACATCTGCTGACTGGTGTCTCTTTATACAGATAAAAGCTCTATTAGATGTTGGTCTGTGGGGATTCTATCAGGTTTCATATGCTTTGGATTTACCATTCATTGGTGCTGGTAACGTACCTTGATGCCGGTTTTTACCGGTCAGGATTGAAGTTTTAAGAAGGAATATCTCGAGAGTGTTTTTTCATAATTTAGCAGATAATATATTATATGTTTGGGGTAGTCGCTGATCATTGATTATTATTACGTTAGGCGTTGTTGTTCATTGTTCATTGTTCATTGTTCATTGTTCATTACTCATTACTCATTACTCATTACTCATTACTCATTACTCATTACTCATTAC
>JAUXFT010000230.1 GCA_030622755.1 Aestuariirhabdus sp.
GTCGCCTGATGTTTGCGTGTAATAGGTCGCCACATTATCGATGCGCCATTTTACAAAGGAATCAACAATCAGCGCTTTTTTCTCTTGGGTCAAAAACCGCTCAGGGGGAGAGTCCAGCGTCAATAAACGACCGTCAAAGACACGGACCTTATCGATGAAAGGAGCTTTGACATGCAAGCCCGGTTTAACGTCTGGATCAATCATCTCACCAAATCGCAAGACCAATGCACGCTCACGCTCGCTCACAACATACAGACTCTCAAGCGCCAACAGTAATAGCGCTGCGGAGAGGACTACCGCTAACATACTCTTCGGACTCATTGTGAATTCCTCCCGCTACGGGTCGCCGAGCTACTACGCGCCCGCAGATCTTCAGCAACTTTGTTGGCCAGCTCCCTTACTTGCTGTGGGCTTAGCTCAACTGTACCGCCTGAAACGGTAGCACCCTGATTTTGCATGATCTTATCGAGCGGCAAGTACATCATGTTATTGCCACCTTTGACGTCAACCAGCACTTTATTACTTTTACCCAGCACTTCCTGCATGGTTTCCAGGTACAGACGCTCACGAGTAACTTCAGGGGCCTTTTGATACTCAGCCAACAGGCGGGTAAAACGAACCGCCTCACCTTCGGATCGAGCGATCACCGCCTGGCGATAACCTTCAGCCTCCTCCAGCATTCGTTGGGCTTCACCACGTGCTTCCGGAATAATTCCGTTAGAGTAGGAAAGGGCACGGTTCTGTGCGCGCTCTTTATCTTCTCGTGCACGAATTACGTCATCAAACGCCGCCTGAACTTCACGAGGCGGGGAGGTACTCTCAACGTTCACCTTACCCACATCGATACCTGCACCGTAAGAGTTGATGTATGCCTGTAAACGCTCGCGAACTTCATCCGCCATCGCTTCACGACCTTCGGTCAACACCTGGTGCATTTCAGATCCACCCACTACGTGGCGCAGGGCACTTTGGGTGGCTTGCTCGAGACTGCCCTCGGGATTTTCGACCTGAAGAACGAAATCCTTCAAGTCGCCGATGTTGTACTGCACTGACATTGCTACTTCGACGATATTCTCATCTTCAGTCAGCATCTGGTGGCGCAAGTTATAGGTTCGCAGCTCGGTGACATTTTCCTGGTATTTAGTATCCATGAGCGGAAAATACATATGCAAGCCAGGCTCAACCGTTTCCAGATATTCACCAAAACGCAGCACGACGGCCCGCTCTTTTTGGTCAACAATATAGACGGCATTCCAGACGTAAGCAGCAAAAGCAACCAGCAGAACTACAACCAGCATACCCCCACTTCCGCTACTGGAAGAGGAGCCGCCACCGCCTTTTTTACCACCAAAAATACCGTTCAGCTTTTCCTGAAGTTTACGAAAAGCCTCATCAAGGTCTGGAGGACCCTGATTTCCACCGCGATTTCCGCCCCCCCAGGGGTCCTGATTCTTACCGTTACCACCCGGTTCATTCCAGGCCATAGACCTCTCCAATTACACTCTATTGTGAAAAATTATGTGCGCATCAGTGATTACGCCCACTGAAATTACGCTCGTTTTAAATACTCTATCGACGATTCTATGTAGCCTGATCTTCAGCTGCAAGCCCATGCGGGTTTTCAATACGATTTATTACCTCAGGATCGAGGCCAGCCTCTTTGAGTAATCGTAACAAATCATGGCGAGGCATTCTCACTTCCAGCACCATATCACCAAATTCATCATGGCGTTCGGCGACGACACCGCCCAATGCAAACAGGCGTGCTCGTAACCGACCCTGACTGGGCAATAAGGGCAGATCCAGATGAACAACATCCTCACCTAACCGCTCACTGACGGCCTGCAACAACAGATCCATTCCTTCGCCGCTAACCGCGGAACACCAGACTCGTTCTGGCACTCCCTCTTCATTACGATCAATACGAGGCATCAGACCATCTTGCAGATCTATCTTGTTAAATACTTGCAGCAGCGGCACCTTGGCAGCACCAATCTCTTGCAGCACCAGATTAACCTGGTGAATATTATCATCTCGTTCCAAATCAACTGCGTCGACCACATGCAACAACAGATTGGCTTCGCTCGACTCTTCCAACGTAGCACGGAACGCTTCAACCAATTTATGGGGTAAATGCCGAATAAAACCTACGGTATCGGCCAACACCACCGGTCCCAATTCATCGACATCTATACGACGCAATGTAGGATCCAGCGTAGCAAACAGCTGATCTGCTACATAGACTTCGGCTTCGGTCAAACGATTAAACAACGTCGACTTGCCCGCATTGGTATAACCCACCAGAGAAACGCTGGGAATTTCCGCTCGCTGACGAGAACGCCGCCCCTGGTCGCGTTGCTTACGCACGCGATCCAGTCGTTTGGTTATTGCCTTGATACGCCCTCGCAGCAATCGTCTATCGGTTTCCAGCTGGGTTTCACCCGGCCCCCGTAAACCAATACCGCCTTTCTGCCGCTCCAGGTGAGTCCATCCGCGTATAAGCCGGGTGCTCATGTGCTGCAACTGCGCTAGCTCAACCTGCAATTTACCCTCATGGGTACGCGCACGCTGGGCAAAGATATCGAGTATCAATCCGGTACGATCAAGCACCCTGCACTGAAAAACAGCTTCGAGATTGCGTTCCTGAGAAGGGCTTAAGGCATGATTAAAAATTACTATCTCAGCCTGATTCTGCTCGACCAGCTCACGAATCTCTTCGACCTTTCCTTTACCAACGAAATAGCGAGCGCTCGGCTGCCGACGTGCAACCGAGACAAAAGAAACCGGTTGAGCTCCTGCAGAACTAACCAGTTCCTTAAATTCGTGGGGGTCCTCGCGCTCACTGTCTTCTGAAAATTCGGGATGAACCAGCACCGCGCGTTCACCGCCTTCGTGGCGTTCAAAAAACAATGAGAAACTCCGGATTAATCGTTAGTAACTTCAGCTTGATCCTGGGCAGGTACCGGCAGACGAACAGGTCGACTCGGAACCACAGTAGAAATTGCATGTTTGTACACCATTTGACTCACGGTGTTTTTTAACAAAATGACAAACTGGTCAAAAGATTCAACCTGACCCTGCAATTTTATTCCATTTACCAGATAGATGGAAACAGGAATTCGCTCCTTGCGAAGAACATTTAAGTAAGGGTCTTGTAGGGTATGCCCTTTTGACATGGTATTACTCCTTGTGTAAAAAATTGAACGCTCTGACATATACGCTGTGAGCAAAAAAGGTTACGAGAGGATCCATTTTCAGGAACCTCAATTGCCCGTAAGCATATTCCACCAAATTATAGACCTCAATACGTACTAGCCGCTATAAAAGCCACTATTCCCGTGATTTATTCCTATATGAGGTCATCCGGCAGCGCTTTCAAGGAGTCACCGAGTAAATCTTCCGATAAAGCATCCAGCCAAGACAAATCATTCCAGCTTCGCAGCCAGGTATATTGACGCTTGGCCAACTGACGAGTCGCTACAACACCCTTAATAATCATTGTTTCATAATCCAGCTGACCGTCCAGGTATTCCCAAACCTGACGGTATCCAACGGATCGAATGGCAGGCAATTTGAGATCAAGATCACCACGCTGTCGCAACCGTTCAACCTCTTCGATAAAGCCGTGCCTGATCATCTGCAAAAATCTCATTTCAATACGTTCATGCAACACAGCCCTGTCTGTCGGCGCAACCGCCAGCGCAGCGATACGATACGGAAAACGATTTTGCTGAGCCTCCGCTTGCTCTGCACGGAGCTGAGTCATACTTTTGCCGGTAAGCTCAAAGAGCTCCAGCGCTCTCTGCAGTCGTTGCGGATCGTTAGGGTGAATCCTCTTTGCCGATTCTTCGTCGACCCTTGCCAACCGCGCATGCATAGCAGGCCAGCCATGTATTTCAGCTTCACTAAGTAAACGCTGGCGAATCTCCTCGCTAGCGCCAGGCATATCGGCCAAACCGTCCCGGAGCGCTTTGTAATACAGCATGGTGCCGCCAACCAGTAACGGTACTCGGCCTTGCGCTGATATAGCACCCATTTCCTCCAGGGCATCATCA
>JAUXFT010000190.1 GCA_030622755.1 Aestuariirhabdus sp.
ACCGCGCCAGCACTGATCGGTTGGGGCAGTGAGATAAACAATGCCAGTATAAAAACAGGCAGCAGGAGTAAATTTCTGGTCGTCAAGAGACACCTCTGATTCAGGGTGCAGTACACCTGTGAAATTTGGTACTGCGGATGGTTGCCAATATAGCAGGCTGGAGAAATTTGTGGATACGTTCTTATACGGATCTATTGTGTAATCTATCCCTTGATGCATCTTCATTATATGGTTATGCGCGCAAGTTTCCTGCTAAGGTTAACCGCAACAACACAGTATAGATGCATACCTGTGAAGCCTTGCGCGCACTTGCCCGGGTGCCTGTATATGCCTCGCTCTGATCAGTTTTACAGCACCATACATTACCTCACGGAGTGAGAAGAAGTGACCACAGGGATAGACAGGTTTGAGGTATGGTGAGCAGCACAGATCGTAGTTCTCCGCAGGCCGCACGATCGGCTACGGAGCGATTGCTTGGGCTGTTCACGGAAGTGCGCGCCGGCGAGGGCGCCACCGCCCTGCTGATGTTCTGCAACGTATTCTTGATTCTGCTGGCCTACTACCTGATCAAACCATTGCGCGAGGGTTGGATCTCTATTTCGGATATCGGCGGTTTCTCCAAAGTGGAAGTGAAAGCCTATTCGAGTTTTGTGCAAGGCCTCTTCCTATTGTTTGTTGTGGGTTGGTATGTCCGATTCGCGGGACGTTTGAGTCGGGTCACCCTGATCACGCGGGCAACCCTGCTGTACATCGGCAGTCTGTTGTTTTTCTGGTTGCTGCAGCCAAACTTTATTTTTGAAGCGACCCCTCTGGTTGGCATTGTGTTCTATGTCTGGGTGGGGATTTCCGGAGTGTTCGTGGTCGCGCAGTTCTGGACCTTTTGCGCAGACGTTTATAACCAGGAACGCGGTAAACGAATATTACCCCTGATCGCAATCGGTGCTACATCCGGCGGCGTGGCCGGTTCAGAACTGGTCAGCCGACTGGTGGAATCGGGAATAGTGGCGACTGAGTCGCTGTTGCTGTTAGCCACATTGCCGCTGTTTTTATCAATCTTTTTGATACGACTGGTTGATAATCGCGAGTCTGGATCTACACAGCCCGTGCTGGCTGCAAAGGCTGTCGATGGCGGTTCACTGTTAAGTGGCCTGCATCTGGTGTTGGTAAGTCGTTTTTTGCTGGTGGCGGCAATAGCTACCTTGCTCACCAATTGGGTGAACACCAACGGAGAAAACCTGCTGTTCATGGTAGTTCAGGAGTCGCTGGCCTCACAGGCTGAAGTTCAGGGCATTATGGCGCCGGAAGCGGTGCTTGAGTTTACCCGTGATGGCACGACGGTGTTTTACGGTAATTTCTTTTTTTGGGTCAACACTATTGCCTTGATACTGCAAGCTTTCGTGGCTTCACGGCTGCTCAAATACGGTGGTTTTGCCGTTATTGCCTTGATGCTCCCGGTCATTGCCCTGCTATCCTATACCGCTATGGCTCTGCTACCCATTTTGGTGATCGTTAAAATGATGAAGGTCGCTGAGAATGCCACCGATTACTCCATCAATAATACCGCCAGACATGTACTCTGGTTGCCCGTCAGTACCGAGATGAAATTTCGAGGAAAACCCGCGATTGATACGTTTTATGTGCGTGTGGGGGATGGCCTTGCAGCCATTACAGTGCTATTTGCGACCCATCTATTTGCCCTGAGTATTGAATCGTTCTTGTTGTTTAACATTGCCCTGGTTGCCTGCTGGCTGGTATGTACGCTGTTGATGATTCAGGAGCATCGAAGGGCTTCGAATGCGGTCAGCCCCTAGCTGCCTGGTGCTGATTATAAGGGTCATCAGGGCTTCGAAAAACCTTTAAATAGTTACAGCTAATTCAATCCCGACGGCAAGGAAATCCACCTGAGTTGCGGCTTCTAACTTGTCTATACTTCAGGCTGATAGATTGCATAACGGCGGTCACAGTCTCGGCCGCGGAGCGTGTTGGATGACTAGCGATATTTTGATGGTTTTCGGTATTTTAGGCGTCACCGTGGCTTTGTTTATCTGGGACCGGATTCGTATGGATCTGGTCGCACTTGGGGTTGTTGTTACGTTAATGCTTTCCGGCTTGGTCTCGCCGGCCGAAGCGGTGTCCGGTTTTGGCAATCATATTGTAGTGATGATTGCCGCGCTGTTTGTCGTGGGTGAAGCACTGGTGCGTACCGGTGTGGCGGCTAGCCTGGGTCAGTGGATATTGCGTGTTGGTGGAGAGAGCGAGCAGCGTCTGCTGTTGTTGCTAATTCCTACGGTAGCTTTGCTTTCTGCGTTTATGAGCTCTACCGGTGCGGTTGCGATATTTATTCCGGTAGTGATGAGTATTGCACGTGCCACCGGTATGAGCCCTTCGCGCCTGCTGATGCCATTGGCGTTTGCATCACTGGTCGGCGGCATGTTGACCCTGATCGGTACGCCGCCCAACGTTGTTGTGAGTGGCGTGATGTCGGGTGCGGGTTTAGGAGGCTTCGGTTTTTTTGATTTCACGCCCATTGGTTTTATGATCCTGCTGGTGGCTACAGCCTATCTGGTGCTGGTGGCACGACGCCTGTTGCCCGATACGCGACCAGAATTGAAGGGGTCTCCCCGGCGCCGCTTGAGAGAGTTTGTAGAGCGTTACGATATTAAGGATAAATTGCACCGCTTACAGGTTTTGCCCGGTTCGCCATTGCACGGTGAAAGCGTAGTAGAAACCGGAGTACGTGCTCGGTACGAGGTCACCGTTACGGGAATTAAGCGCAAAGGCAAGCTGGTGTCGAGTACTTTGCCGGTGTTATCAGAGACGAGAATAGAGGTTGATGACATGCTCCTGGTGTATGGAGATATGTCTGACATCGCCCGTTTTTGTAATGAACAACGAGTCGAGGATATGGGGTTTCCTGAAGAAGAGCGAGAAAGAGCGCGTAAGGAGTTCGGGGTTGCTGAAGTACTGATTCACCCCGAGTCGCAATTGTTGGACAAAACCATTAAATCAGGACTTTTTCGGGAAAAATTCAAGCTCAATGTCATTGGCATTAAACGTAAGAATCAACCAATGAAAGTTGAGTTTACGGGTGTGACCCTGCAACCTGGTGATGCCCTGTTGCTGTTGGGCGGCTGGTCGCACATAGAAGAATTGGAAAACAATAGGGATTTCGTAATACTCGATACACCCGCCGAGCTGCATGAGGTACCCACTCGTGCCAGTAAAGCGCCGGTTGCAATTACCATTATGGTTGGGATGTTGCTGGCCATGGTAGCGGGATGGCTACCGAGTTTGAGTGCAATTTTACTGGCAGCCATAGTAATGATCGTAAGCGGCTGTGTAACCTTGCCAGAAGCCTATCGTTCCCTTAATGCCATGAGCCTGGTACTGATCGCGGGGATGTTGCCGTTGTCGGTAGCGATGGATAAAACGGGTGCCCTGGGATTGCTGGTGGATCAGTTGATCAACCGGCTGGGTGAAAGCTCGCCAATGATGGTGTGTGGCGTGTTTTTTATATTGACCTCAACGTTCAGCCAGTTTATCTCCAATACCGCAACAACGGTGTTGGTTGCTCCCATCGCATTGGCGACGGCTCAGGGGCTTGGATTTGATCCGGTACCGTTCATGATGACGGTTGCGATATCTGCCTCCACCGCATTTTGTACGCCGATCGCGTCGCCGGTTAATACCCTGGTGCTGGTGCCGGGCAATTACCGGTTCATCGATTTTGTAAAGGTCGGTGTACCGTTACAACTGTTAGCATTAGTTGTAACGCTATTTGCTGTGCCTTTGTTGTTTCCGTTTGAGGGTTAGCGATCCAGTATGGCGCTGCGTCTGACTTGACTGATTTCCTGCGGGAGTTTCTGTCGGCAGCGGCGCAGCGCCAAATAAAGCGTTACAGTTCACTGCACGATGAACCATAAGAGAAGCAGCTAAAACAGCGATGATGCTTCATGCTGACACGATCTTTTAAGGCAGCGGAGAGACTGGTGCCCTGGTCGTAATCCTCGTCGTCATCGACCAGCGTGCAGGAATAGACAGCAAGGCGTCCCCGTTTTTTAACGATCATTTTGCTGAATGAGCACATGAACTGACGGCGACTGTCGGCGGTTTGATACGTCGTCATACAGTTTTCAGAGACATCGGGAACATCGGCGCTGGCGCCGGGGGTAAGGAAATCCGGAAATGCCACCATATGGAGATCTTCGTCAAGACCATGTTGGCGGAAGACCTCACGGTATTGTGCTTCTACCGATAGGCTGTCTTCATCGGGTTGCATTTGGCGGGCAACGGAAAGGTGGAAACCCTGCGCCTGTAATAATCGCATCCCCTGCAAAGCTTGCAAGAAGGTGCCTTCGCCCCGTCCGGCATCGTGTTCGGCGGCGTTGGGATGATCCAGACTGACTCTGAAAGATACCGGATGCTTGCAGTGTTGTAATACTTGCAGCTGTTTGGTGCGCTGCTGCAGTGGCTCGGTGGCGTTGGTGAGCACCAGACAAGGTCGTAAATTGGCAGCGTATTCGAGCACTTTAACCATCTGTCGAGCAATAAAAGGCTCGCCTCCAGTAAAGGAAAATTGCTCAACCCCCAACGTTATGGCTTCATCCATAAAGGGCTTAACCTCATCCAGCTTGATCAGCTCGATGCGTTTGTCGGCCGGGCCTGAGCCCTCAAGGCAGAAATCGCAGGAGAGATTGCAGGCAGTACCCGTGTGGAACCAGAGTTCCTTCAGTGCGTGGGGCTGGATGTAGCCGCGTTTATCTCCATCCTCGGTATAGAACCAGGTTTTAACAGCGTCCTGTTGTACGACGTTAATCATCTGCATGGAAAAATCGTATCCTTGTTGTGTTCAGGCTGTGTTCAGGCTGTGTTCTATGACCGGCTAGCGGTGACAAGACTTTCATCTTATTCTGCCTTGGCAGCACTTGCCAGCGAGGGATGCAGGATTGGTAACGTCAAGCGCTGCGGAAACTTTAAATCCCCTGCCTGGTACCTGAATACACCTGGAGAGGATTATGCTGGACAATACATTAATGGCAGCGCTATCGCGGAGTATTTCTACTGCCGAAGGCATGGAAATTAAACTCGATAAGGCTGAAAGTTTAAGTGGCGGCGATTCAAACCAGGCTTATAGAGTGACGGGTAATGATCATCATTATTTTGTTAAAACCAATCAAACTGGCAATAATCGAAATTTTGAAACCGAAGCCGTCAGTTTGAATGTGTTGGCTGCAGCGAAAGTTTTTCGAGTTCCCCGAGTCATCAGTTGTGGACGCTACGGTGATAGCAATTATTTGATTCTTGAATATATTCCCATGCGTCAATCAGCTGGCAAAATGTCGGGGGAAAGCGCAAGAGCCTGGGGTCAGGCCCTGGCTCTGCTGCACAGGAATTCATGCGCAGTGGCTTATGGATGGTCTGAAAATAATTTTATAGGCGCTACGCCGCAAGCCAACGAAGTCACTGGGAGCTGGGCGGATTTTTTTGCCTGTCAGCGTATTGCTCCTCAAGTTGTCATGGCTAACCGAAATGGAGCAGGGCTGGTGGAAGTCGATCAGGTTATCGAATGGGTTCAGGGCTGTTTACGCAATCATTGTCCACAGGCATCGTTGCTTCATGGAGACCTGTGGTGCGGCAATGCCAGCGTTAGCGAAGGTGGTGAACCGCTGCTGTTTGATCCGGCAAGTTATTATGGTGATCGTGAAACGGATTTGGCTATGGCGCGTTTATTCGGGGGGTTTCCACAAGAGTTCTATAGATCTTATGCCGCACAGTGGCCATTAGCCGCGGGAGCGCAGCAGCGAGCAGGGCTGTATCAGCTGTATCATCTGCTTAATCATTACAACCTGTTTGGTGGGCATTACCTACAGCGAGCTAATGCGGAACTAGAGCGCTTACGCAGGGAGTTTTCTTGACATTATTTCGATCCCGGCTAATTATGACGCCTATGAATACCAAGTCACCACTAGCTCAACCCGTTACTAAAAACAGTAAACACTTGCTTAAACAGCAGTGTGTGCAGGGGCGCGTGCGTTAAGTCGGTCGATCTATGGGAATACCTAAACCCTGACTGCTGATGCAGGCAGGGTTTTTTTTGGTGCGGAGCAGCAGAGGTTGGTCGTGTCAGATATTCGAACTGATCAAGTACTACGGAATACCGTCTGGAATTGAAAGCGGTATGAACAGAGCATTTATGGTG
>JAUXFT010000107.1 GCA_030622755.1 Aestuariirhabdus sp.
AACCGTTGCAGGGTTTCGTCTTTCACAACGCCTCGCGCTTCTTGGGTCAGGTAATTGAACATATTATCGGGCGTGTCCTCGAAGCCCGCTTCTTTCTGATAGGGGGTGCCGCCGCCGCCATAGAAGACACCGCCGCTCATGCGCGTGGCCCCCCCTCCGGCATAGCGTTCCAGCACCAGGGTGTCCGCCCCGTTGTCGGCGGCCTCAATAGCGGCCGAAGCGCCAGCTCCGCCAAATCCGACCACAATGACATCGGCCTCATCGTCCCAGGATTGAGAGCCGGGAGGTTGGGGAGAAGAAGTACAAATTATTCTGGAGAATGCGGGAAATGACTGACCAAAAAGGTGTCAATAATGCTGAGTCTGACAAAGCTGGCTCTGAAGAAAAACGATCCGAAAGAAAGTCAGAAAGGAAGTCAGAAAGAAAGAGAACTGAAAGAATGGAGGGTGAAAGAAAGGGGTCTGAAAGAAAAAAGTCTACGCTAAAAAATGCCCCCTCAAAAAATCAGCTATTCGATTTCACAAAAAAGAATAAGGTGTCCATCTGGGTGTCCGATCATCCCTATGCTGATATACCCGATGAATACTTTGATGAGCGATTTATCAGTAAAACGCGTGCGACCAATCAATGGTCAGATAACTTCCATCTGAAGTTTTTTTGTCCGGAAAATATGGAAACCAATGGAGCGCATACTGGCACCGTCAGTGCTGAAAGGGCAGCAGGTGAATGCTCGTTTTCCAGCTCGTTCATGGATGTATTAAAAAGCAAGGTCAGAAAGAAGAAGGTAACCGATATTACCTGGATCGTACTGCTGTTTGAACATGAATACAGTGTCAAACTCGCGGGGGTTGAGCAGGATGACTACCTGACATTTTTAGGAGCTTTTGATTACGACGACAGTGCTGAAAACCTGTATGAGCCAGATAGCTGAAACTAGCCCTTGATCTATTCTGGATAAGCAAAATCTTGAGGGTAAGAGTGACTGTTGCGGTGCCAGAGACTACAAGCTATTCGTTATTGGGAACCTTTGGCTGACAGTGATCCTGAACAATATTTAAAGTTTGAATAATTCTAAAATTCCGGTCAATACTGGCAAGGATCGAGCATTGTGAAATTGAGTCAAACAGGGGTTATTCTTAACACGGAAAAATACCGGGAGTGTGTCGATTTTTATCGTGATCTGTTTGGCTTGAAGACGCTCTTTGAAAAGGATGAAGGAGATTTCCACCTTACCTGTTTCGATTTGGATGGGTCGTACCTGATGATTGAAACGGGGGGTGTGGCTGCTACTGAAAATCATTTGTCAGAAACTCAGGTTGTTGTTGAATCGGGTACTAAATCAAACGCTGTGTTAAGTAAATCAATTGCCGAGAATGCCACTAAATTACGTTTTAATGTGCCCAACATAGATGACGCATTACAGGATGTATTGGCGTATGGGTTGGAAGCAAAAGTGGAAACTTTCGATTGGGGTTCAGTCATCAATATCTGTGATCCTGATGGCAATCGGGTAGGTATCAGGAATCACGCAGGATTTCTTTTACAAGTAAAAGAAAGCGTCAATAGATAAGAGTTGAGCCAGCCTTGGATTGTTATTTTCAATAGGGCTTTGGGTATTGAATGACATAAGCTATGCAAGCTATCCCATTCCATTTATTCAATCAAAAGCGATAGCTTGCTGCATAGCATGCCGGCCAGCTTCTTGCGCCACGCAGCGGCGCTCTGTTTGCTATAGAGGTCATCTTCCCAGCTAAAACACTGGAGAATTGCTTTGTAGGTTAGCCAGCGAAAGGGTTCTGGTTCCCAACGCTTTAATGCTTGTCGATGTGTGGACGGCTGGAAGGCCCAGGGCATACGGGTCAGATCGCTGTCGCGTTGCAGTATCAGGTCAGCAAGGGTGCGACCAAATAGATTAGAGGCTCCCACACCTTCGCCGCCGTACCCGCCCGCACTGGCAATACCGGTTGCGGGGTCAAACAGGGCAAAGGGACTCATATCTCGAGCCATGCCCAGTGTGCCTCCCCAGCCATGGGTGATTCGGGTGTTTTGCAACGATGGAAACAGATCTCGCAACAGCGTTTCCCGTAGTCTGAACTCCGGGTCTTGCAAACTGAACTGGTGACGAACTTTGCCACCAAAAATATATCCACCACGGGCACCAAAAATCATGCGCCCGTCTGCTGAACGTTGTCCGTAAGTCGTCAGGCGTCCCGCATCACTGAAAGCGGGGCGTTGATCCAGACCAATCTCAGCCCACTGTGCTGAATCGAGTGGTTCAGTGGCAATGATCAGGCTTTGAACCGGCAAAACGTATTTTTTAATATCCATCAGTTCTGCAGAAAAGCCCTCCGTTGCCGGAACGATAACATTGGCTTTGATACTTCCCTGGGCGGTTTTCAGGCAGCGGTTATCAACGGTTTGTACGGGGCTTTGTTCAAATATTTGTACGCCCTTGCTTTCTACGCAGCGCGCGAGTCCGCGCGCTAATTTGGCAGGGTTTATGACGCCGCAGTGAGGGGTATAAACTCCGCCGTAGCCATTGCGAATGCGAATTTTCTGTTCCAGTTCGCCGCGGGATAACCAGCGATAATCCTCTTCAGTGAGACCGAGTTGATGCTGATGTCTTAGATAATCCTGCATGAATTCTATCTGCTCAGGGTAGCGGGCGGCAGCATAGATCGCGCCTCCGCGGTGTAAATCACAGTCAATATCTTCTCGTGTTGTGACAGTGTGGACCTCATCGATAATACCGAACAACAGGTCGAAGCCCGTGCGCTTATCCTCTTCAGGAAGTTTTTCGAGATATTTTCCTTCACCGGACATAGCACCCATTAGCCAGCCGCCATTACGGCCTGAAGCGCCAAAGCCAGCGGTTTCTGCTTCGACAATAGCGATAGAGAGTTCAGGCTGTTGTTGCTTCAGGTAATAGGCCGTCCACAGACCCGTATATCCGGCGCCGATAATGGCAACGTCGACCTCAATATCTTGTGTTAATGCGGGTCGGGACTTTATCTGCTCAGGACAGGTATCAAACCAAAAACTGACGTTGTTAAAGCTCATAGGCATGCTGTCCGTAGTGGTGAAGCGAATCGATCGATTTTGTGTGCGGGCGTATAGATTGAACGCTGCATCTCTCATTAAATCAATATTTGAAAGCGGGTGCTCTCAATGGAGGTTTTGCTGCTAAAGTCTGCTATTTTTTATGGATGGGGTAAATGTTGGCACTCCATATCACTCCATATCACCCCATATCAAAGAATATACCTTGGTTTGGTATTTTTTTAGCAGGGTCAGCTTAATTGGGCCGACTTATTTAGGCAGACAGGTATAGCCAGTCATTCTGGTATGAACCTGTACCGACTTTTTCGTGAGGATCGTATGAAATTATTAAAAATACTATTAGGTATCTTTGTGGCCATTATTGCCGTTCTGGCCTTGGTAGTATTTCTGGGGCTACAGAACATTAATGAAATTATTAAGGTGGCCGTGGAAACCACGGGTCCTAAGGTGACAGGAACGGAAGTGACCTTAAATAGCGTAGAGATTTCCTTAACGGAAGGTCGCGGCGAACTCTATGGCTTACAAATCGATAATCCCCAGGGGTATAGCAGTGACTATGCCTTCTCGATGGGAGAGGTTGCTTTGCAGGTAGATCCTGGTTCGCTAACCGGCGGAGTCATTGTTATTAAAGAGGTGCTTATTGATGGCGCTAAATTAATCGCTGAGCAAAAGGATCTCAGCAGAATCAATATCCAGGACATTCTGGATAATGTGAAGAAACTTTCAGCAGGTAAAGGCGCGGGCAAAACTCCAGATAAGGGTGTAGAAAAACCAGCGGCCTCATCAGAAACTGCTGCTAAAGATGAAACACGGTTGATGATCGAAAAATTCAGCTTTATAAACAGCGATGTCACGTTGCTTACCGAAAAGTGGGGTGAACATCAGTTATCAATGGCTGATATTAATCTCACTAATATTGGTGATCGAAATACAGGTTTAAGCCCGGAGCAGTTAACGCAAGCCATTCTCGATCCGATTCTGGCCCAGGCAAAATCCAGTGTCAGCAAGAACCTCGAAAAACTTGCCAGGGATGAAGCGGCTTCAGCGGTAGAGAAGAAGCTCGATGAAAAGCTCAACGATACCCAGAAAGAACAGCTTAAAGACTTGAAAGGGTTGTTTGAATAAGCGAACGAATGATTGTTTGAAATAGATTGCCTGACCTTAATATATGGACGTTATAGTTCAGCACTACAATTTACAGGCACAATTTATAAGTACAAAACCTGGGTGAAATATTCAGGTGTACTATTTACTTATATAGGTACGGTTAGGTTGGATGCTTATGTTAGAACATGGTGAATTTGATCTTAAGTTAACAGGCAATGTTGTTCATACATTCCCTGTTAACGGGTTTAACGAATTTGGCATTCAGCGAATTCGTGCTGCTATTCTGGATCTTGCCAAAGGGCTGGAAAAATGGGCTTTGTTTGAACATCCGAAAAGCCTGGCCGGCTTAACTCCAGAAGCGTCGGAGGAGATCTCCAGATCGTATGAAGAGTTTTCTGATCGAGGGTGTGTCCTCATAGCGCTGGAAATATCCCCGGTTTGGGGGGAGGTTATTCGTAAATCCCTGGGGAATGATTTCCCGATCCCCGTCCATTTTGATACCAATGCAGAACAGCTTGATCAGTTAATAGATAACAGATTGTCCGGGAATTTGTCCTGAAACTGCCTGGAAATCTGTCCTGAAAACTATCCGGTAAACCATCTGGAAAGCTAGAGCTCCAACCATTTTTTAGTCTGTGTTAATCCTGTAGATAATCCTGTAAAAACGTTTTCTGCTTAAAGTTCCTGCTTAAAGTTCCTGCTTAAAGTTCCTGCTTAAAGTTTCTGATACGGAATTTCCTGGAGATGCAATGCTTCGTTTTTCTTTACACTTCCTTTCTCTTCTATTTAATCTGACCTGAGTGATTTGCTTTGTAGATCTCATGTTTCATTCTTTCCTGGACACTTTTTCAGCTGAGTGACTAAGTTACATACGCCCGCATTAATGATGCATACAATGTTCGCCAGGCAATCGTTTTAGAGGTCGCATGCAATGGAGAAGGCAATGGAGAGGACAATGGAGAGGGCAATGGAGATGGCAATGGAAAGTTCTAAAAAAAGTGTAATGAAAACAGGCATGTTTTTTTCTGGGAACGTACCTGTTCTGGTGAAGGCTGTTGTGTTGGGAGTGGCTGTAGGTGGAACGGCTATAAGTACAACGGTCTGGTCAGAGAATCTGGATGCTCATCGGGATGAGGCACGTGCGCTGACATTTTCATTTGGGACCTCACTGAAGGAGGTGTTGAAACCAGCGATGAAAAAGTCTGGTCCTATAGAGGCGCTTGAAGTATGCAACATGCAGGCTCCGTCTCTGGCTGAAGACAGTGCCAGAAGCAGTGGGTGGCAAGTAGGGCGGACTGCGTTGAAAATACGCAATCCAAATAATCAACCGGATGCCTGGGAACTCTCAGTCCTTAAAGCATTTGAACAGCGCAAGGCTTCCGGCGAATCACCCGCGCAGATGGAATTTCTTGATGTGGTCGAGGTGGATGGAGAGCGCCGTTTCCGGTATATGAAAGCCATTCCTACCGGTAAACTGTGCCTGAATTGTCACGGTAGCCAGTTAAAGCCGGAGGTTACCGCGAAAATCTTAACCCTGTATCCAACGGATCAGGCGATTGGATTTAAGGAGGGTGATATTCGAGGAGCCTTTACGTTATCTAAGGCTTTGTTGAAATAACCCGAATCAGCAAGTGCCTCAGTATTAGAGTTGTCTGGCAGAATCTTGTGTTTTTTAATGTATGGATGTGCTTTCAATAGGTGTCTGCACCTTGAATAGATGATTACTGGCTGGCCGGGACAAATAGCTGTTCAAGCAGGTTGGGATCATCAAAGTGCCGTATGCTGCTAAAGGCAATGGCGTGATGCCCTCTTTGACGCATCGCGCCGGGAGAGTGAATACCGCTAGGCCAGAGCAATATCTTTTCGGCGCGTTCAGTGCCTGCGACCAGCCCGTAGGGAGGTGTGTAGAGATTCCTCCGAGAGACGTTAACGGTGTTTGGTATCGTTTTGCTGTCAGTGTCGGTAAAGGTTAATCTGCGCAGCTGGTTTTCAGGCTGCAACGAATAGTGCCGTGATTTCCCCTGAAATGAATGATCAAAGTCCTGCCAGGAGACGCCCAATAGCATATGGTCGCCACTGCTGATGTCGATTTTTAATCTTTTCTTGTTCGCTGGGTTTTTACCTTCAGAGAGTTGACCTTCTGAGCCGGCGAGTGTTGGTGGCAATAGAAGTGGTGCTTCTCCCAGATCATCAGAGTCCCGTAATCGGAACGCCTGTTGTAACGGCACGATGCTGTAATAACACCCACAAGGATGAATGCTGTCGAGTAGTAATGGTTCTCCGTTTTCGTCCAGGGTAATGCGTATATAAAGACCATCAAGTCTTCCTGCATAGATGTCGAATATGCTTTGTGACGGATTCTCACTAAACCAGATCAGGTAGTTAAGCTGCAGCAGCCATTTGCCTTGCCAGCGGGTATAGGAGGTATGCGTGAAAGTGGTGGGGCGGGCGCTATCGATACCGACCTGGCCAGATATCCAGTCAGGAAAACCCGGTTGGTCGTAGTCGCCGCGTTGTTCGATCTCCCATATTGGAGCAAAGTGTTCCAGCAGTTTCACTTCCTGTGCTGCTTCCAATCGTGGTAGTCGTAGCGCGCTGTCAGTTCGTGCTTTTTTTAGCCAGTCCGAGATGAGCCCATCCGAAATTTGCGGTTGGGTTAAGTGGGCTCCTTCTGTCGGGGCAAAAAGCGCAGTTGGGCTTGCAGGGCCTTGATGGTATCGCTCGCTGAGTTCCTTGTGCAGATAGGGAAGCGGGAGTCGAATCAGTTCACGGGTCAGGGGATAGAGTCCCGCCATTTGTAACGCTGTTCGGTAGCTACTGGGATAACGGAATTCTAACCACTGCGCTGAGAGATCATGTAACCACTCCGGATGATCCAGGAGATATTCTGTTTGCAGCGCCAGGCAGGTATTGAGGTTATTAAGTGGTGCGTTACTGGAAAGATTATGATGATCACTCAGTAGCGCTTGCGCTCCGAGTTCACGGCTCATGGTGAGCCACTCCTTTAGTTTTTGATGTCGCTTTTCTTCAGTTCTTTTGTCAGGATTTCTATCAGAGCTCTCATCGTTCTTTGCATGATTTATTGCATCAAATGAATCGTCGCTATAACTCTCGTCGCTATAACTCTCGTCGCTATAACTCTCGTTATTGTAGATGTCATCGAGCAGCGCCCATGAGGTTCGGTTAGTTCTCAGATAGGGAAAGGGTTTCAGGGGGCGATCCTGAATATCGTTGATGTTGGCGGATATCGCTTGTTGATGCAGTTGCTCTAACTGAAAACCGCAGGCAGGCGCTGAAGCTTGAGGGTCTGATTCAGCACTGTATTTACCGGGTAGTTCTTCTTGATCAGAACCTTTATGCCAACTACAACCAGTGGTAATGGCCAACAGTAATGCCGTGACCAACCACCGGTTGAATGAAGGTCCTACAGATATAGAGTGTTCTGATATGGAGTGTGCTGATATGGGATGTGAAAGTCGCATCAGGATCGCTGGCTAAGTTGAGTTGCCAGTACCTGATAACGCACCAGCAGTAGAGACGCCTCTTCCAGCGTAGGAGCGTAGCTGATAACGCCATCTTCGTGGCCGAGCATAACGATGATTCCGTTTTTTGATAAAACGCTGTTATTTATAAAAGGATGTACAAGAGTGTGCACAGGAATTTTCTGTAACTGATCCTTTCGTAAAAGACCCTCCTGTAAAAGACTTTCTTGCAATAGATCGGCGATTGCCGCGGCCATAGCGGGTGTTCCATAAGGGATGCTGGCAGCGGTACAGGGTAGTTCTAACTCATTGGCTTTGTGCCATATGATCGGGCAGTGCACATGCACAACAGCCGAACACTGCGGGTGCTGTTGGTAAATGACCGCGTGCGTTAATGCTTCGGATGAGGGAGGGGTAAGGCCCTGGGCGCTGAGGTGATTGAGCTGTGGTTTAGCGTTCGTAACAAGCGCCACATCCTGTTGTTGTAAATTTTGTAGATGGCCGGTTTGGGTGCCGCTGATGATAAAGGCATCTGCCGCGGCGTTTTTCATGAGGTCGCTGGCGCGTTGGCTTATGTTGCCAAAGCCCAGGCCGCCATAACGGTTCTCAGCTTGTCCGATCATTCCCAATGTGAGCATCAGTGATCGCCAGCTATTGAGTTCAGCAAGCGGTATAGCCGCAGGCAATGCCCGCTGCTCGAAGTCGCAGGCATACTTTATAACGCCTTCCTGTTCTGCTTTAGCCACGATAACTCCCGGTGGGTTTTAAGCACTGTCCAATAGCGAGTGAATCAGTCACGTATTAATAACGAATATGTAATGGTTGCTAGCAAAATTCTGTTCTTTATATTGGGCGCAGGATTTTCATTCGGTCAACAATACTGAATAGGTTTCAGCGTATATTTAACAGCGCTGTCAGGCACTGCTCAACGGGGATGACATAACAGCTGGAGAATATCAGGCAGTTTTTGGAGCAGCCTGATAGATCAACCGAATCAGGTCCATGCTGGAGATAATACCGATTATCTGGTCCTCTTCAGTGGTGACGAAAATACGATGAATGTTATTTCGTGACATCATCCCGGCAACTTCAGTTAAGGAGTCCTCGGCATCAACCGAGATAATTTTTCGGGTCATGATGTCAGAGACTTTGCGTTCACTACGAATCTTCAAGTTATCGATTTCGGAACTTAATTTGCCGCTATTGGTATTGTAAAAGCTTTGTTGGCTCATTATTTCGGTACTGTATTGCGGATTGTTGGTGTAGCGCAAAATATCGGTGATGCTGACAACGCCTACCAGATCGCCGCTGCGACTGATAACCGGCGCTCCTGAGAGCGTGTATTCGGCAAAAAAACTGGCCAGTTCGGTGACGCTCCAGCCTTCCGAAACACTGAGTACATCAGGGGTCATAAGCTGTCGGGCGCTGACGGAGTACAGGGTGTTGTCGAGGGATTCGCTCATAATAGGGTTCCAGAGTGTTGGACTATTTGTAGTAAGCAGGGTGCTGCGATTGCACCAGTATCGTACAAAAAATCGTCATGCAAAAGGGCATAAGGGTCAACTGAGTCATAGTATTCGTTCTCTTCAATCAGTGCCAATGCCCTGTATTAATTTCTGCGCGCGGAGCAGTACATCGAGTCGGTCGCTGAAATTACATCCACCTTCGACCATGCTGAAAATATTCAGGTCTTTCAGCATTTTTTCAATACTCGGTAGAGCCCCGCAAATAAGCACTGACTTTTCCTGGCTGCGGGCTTCGCTAATGACATCTTCCAGCGCCAGAATAGCGCTCAGGTCCAGCATTGGTGAGGCGCTGAGATCAAGCACCAGACAGCGGAAGTTTTCGACTCTGTTGATGCTGTGAGATATGCCTTTGGCGGCGCCAAAACTCATGGGGCCGAGCAATTGAAACAGCAGAATCTGGTTGTCACAGTTACGCATGATGGCTCGCTCCTGATCGCTCAGGGGCAGGTCTGCCTCACTTCCGGTGAGGGTCCGTAGCGAACTGTTTTGCAGATCGGTCAAGCGTTTGACTGTCACCATATTGGCAATGAAAACGCCGAGGCCTACCGCGGTAATCAGGTCGACAAACACGGTTAGCAGTAACACGCCGTACATCAAAGCCATGGCGATGGGCGGCGTTTTGTGGGCGCGCTTGAGGAAACGCCAATCGATAATGTCCAGCCCAACCTTAATAAGAATACCGGCCAGCACCGCATGAGGAATAGGCTCGGTGAGAAACGCCGCACCCAGTACCACCGCTAATAGCACTAATGCGTGTACCATACCTGAGAGTGGCGTGGTTCCACCTGAGTGGATGTTGATCACCGTGCGCATGGTAGCGCCCGCGCCAGGAAGGCCGCCAATCAACCCTGCCAGGGTATTGCCGATACCTTGCCCAATCAGTTCGCGATCAGAGTCGTGTGACGTGCGTGTCAAACTGTCGGCTACCATCGAGGTTAACAGTGAATCGATGGAGCCCAGGGTGGCCAGCAACAGGGCAGACCATAACATCTGTTGTATCAGTTCTGGCTCAAGGTTGGGAAAAATGAGAGAGGGCAATCCGGTGGGGATATTACCGATGCGCGGCACCGAACCGCTATCAAACAGCAATACACTGACCAGAGTGCCGATGACCAGTGCAGCTAAAGGTGCCGGTAGCACACGGTTGAGGCGCGCGGGCATGCTTAATACGATAGCCAGTGTCATCCCCCCCAGCAGCAGAGCCAGCGGGTTGGCTTCACCGATCATCTCAGGTACGGCCAGCACCGAGGCGAGGACTCCCGCGACCGGAGGGAGGCCCAGCAAGGGCGCGAGTTGCAAAATAATAATAATGACGCCAATTCCCGACATGAAACCGGAAATAACCGGGAAAGGAATCAGTGTGATGTATTTCCCCAGCCGTAATAGCCCAAACAAAATCTGCAGAAGTCCGCCTAATATCACCACGGTAAATGCGGTGGCCAGCCCATGCACGGGATCGCTGGCGATGAAGTCGGTGAATACAGCGACCATCACGATGGTCATAGGGCCTGTAGGACCGGATATTTGTGATGGCGTGCCGCCAAACAGGGAAGCAAAAAAGCCAACCGCAATCGCGCCGTAGAGGCCAGCGATCGGTCCGGCGCCAGAAGATACCCCAAAGGCTAACGCCAGCGGCAAGGCAACAATGGCAGCGGTAATGCCGCCAAGGATATCACCCCGCAGGTTGTTGAAGTGTAAGCCGTGGATGATGGCCAAGTGAGGTACCCTTGAATGCGTAATATTAGTGTTATTAAATCTTGGGCTCAACCACCATGGTAGGCTAGCTACGGCAAGCTGAACAACCGACTTTAGTGGCGTTTATAGTTGTTCTGTGGTTGTTATGTGGTCTTTATGAGGTTTGTAAAAGCCCCTGTATCATGGTGATATTATTACCCAGTCAATGAATGGACGTATGAC
>JAUXFT010000231.1 GCA_030622755.1 Aestuariirhabdus sp.
CATAACGTTCAGCAAATGTATTCGGGTACGACCTACCACCTACCCGCGTTAATGTTCAATAGAAGTGCCATTGTAGAACTGAGTGGCACTTTTTGTATGTGTTCGGAAAATCGCAGAAGTTACCCTCGGCGGATTTAACTTCCAGTGGGCCTGGGCATCCGGGCATGCGGCTGGCGGGTTCGTTTAATAGAAGGAAGTGGCCTTTACAGCCACTTCACATCATTGATCACTGCTCGCTAAATCACCAAGTGATTACAGTTAAAGCATGAATTTAATATCCGCAGTAAATGTGGGGTAAGCACAAACAAACCCTTTCAACTGATCTGCAGTTTGTCCCGTCTTCATCGCAAGGGCGATATAATTAATTATTTCCTGGGCGCCATGACCAATAATATGCGCCCCTAATATTTTACCGTTATCTTTTTCAATAATGAATTTACTGTAAGCAACCGTTTCAGCATAGGAGCGGCTTGAACGCCACGACGTCATATCGTTAAGCTTTACATCAAACGTCAACCCCGCGACCTTCGCCTGCTCCTCAGTCATACCGACTGTCGCCAAAGCTGGAACGGTATAAACCGCTGACGGAATATATTGGTACTCTGGCGATCTGAGATCAGCAGCGTTGAGATTGTGGCCTACGATTGCCCCCTCATACCCTGCGATCGGCGATAGCTGTGCACTGGTTGTTAAGGAATCACCCGCCACAAAAATATGCTGTTGTGATGCGCTGCGTAAGTGCTGATCAACCACTACGCCACCACGACTATCGATTTCAATATCCGCCGCGGCCAAATCCAAGCCATCAAGTTTAGCAACCCGCCCCGCACCATTAGCCACTAGACCAGCGACAACCGAGTGAACTTCTCCATTAAGACCATAGGTAACTTTAAATCCCTTCTCATGCTTTACAATAGACTCGATACCAACCCCGGTTTGTATCTCCATGCCCAGCTTGCGTGACTGCTCAGCCAGCGCGCCTACGACTTCCGGTTCCATCCGCGGCAATAGTTGTGGCATAGCTTCCAACACGGTGACTTTTACCCCGGCTCGCCTAAATACCTGACCTAACTCCAGAGAAATAACGCCGCCACCAATAAACACCATAGACTCAGGAAGTTGAGCCAACTCAAGCAGATCGTCACTGCTCAGCACATTATCGAAACCTGGAATGGTGAGGTGGTCTAATAGATCTGCACAACCCAGTTAAGGGATAATACCCACAACTGGAGATCAACAAATAACCACGAGAAAGAAATACCCCAAGGAATTCAAGCTGGATGCAGTCAGCCTGGTACTGGATCAGGGCTACACAAGGACAGAAGCAGCAAGAAGCCTCGATATTAATGCCAATATGTTGGGCCGCTGGGTCGCAGAGCAGCATTCCCGGTAAAATAGACCCTATCAGTTCATGCAGGCATCAATCGGAAAGTTTGCCTTTATTTTCCAGGTGCTGACGCATCTCCTTTGGAGTCATACCGGTATGGCGTTTATAAAAACGTGAAAACACCGCCGTTTCGGCAAAGTGTAAACGTTCTGCGATAGCACCAGTTGAAAGGTTGGAGCTTTCCAGGTATCGCATAGCCACCTCTACTCGAACCCTATCCACAAGAGTCTGGTATGTTAGACCTTCCTGTTTCAGTTTGTATTGTAAGGTTCGGGGCGAAAGGCTCAGAATTTTTGCTATCTGTTGTACTGAACAGGGTTGATCACTGATCATCAAGCGAATCGCTTTGTCAACTTTAAGCGAAAACGGAATGGCGTGATCGTGCCGCGACTCGATCTCCTGTTTTAAAAACTTACGCTGATTCGACCATAGCTCAGGGAGCGGATAATCACATTCATCTTGTGTAAGATGAATGGCATTGTGGTCTTGATTAAAAAAAATCTTATCTCCGAAAACACGCTTCATCGGTGCAAGATTATCCGGAGCATCATGACGGAACTGAACAAAACTCGGCGACCATTGCTCTCCGAATATCGTTCGAAGTTCATTGCAAGCCATCGCAAGGCTTACCTCTATTAACTGAACTCCATTCTCTTGAGACGGGTCATTCTCAGTCGACAGCCCTCTGACATCGAAGCAAAAGGAAGTTCCACCCCCCTCTTTGATCGTGTAAACCGTTAGAGCCTGACTATAGAGTTCCAAGTGATCTGCGATAACTTGCAGCGTTTTACCAGCCGTACCCGCGCTACGAATAAGTAGCCAAATCGGGCCAAGTAGATCCCAACCAATAAGCTGGGCTAATTTCAGGGAGAAAAACCGATCGCCACTACTTTTTGCTGCAATCTCGAGGAATCGAACAAGTTTATTCGTTTCTACAGAAACATTTGTTCTAGCCAAAATATTCGGGTCCAGCCCAGCCTCAGCGGCAACTACCGACGCCTCCAGACCATAGCTCTCAATCAAACCCTTCACAGTTTGCATGGAATTGCCTGGCATCATCTGCATTTCGTCACCTATCTGGTTGCATAATACGCCAACACGATTGCGCAATATATCAACATGATTGCACGATATATCAACAATGCAATCAAGATACACCCTATCCTGATATCACGATGACAAGCAAAGCACATTTCACTGGCCTCGGTTGTAATGACACTTTTAGTACCGACGCGGGCAATGATACGAACTTTGAATTTTTATCGAGGGGACGCATTCATTGCCCCACAAAACAGAATCGGGGCACTCAATGTACCTCAAAGTGTCGCACACAACATTTAATGGGAAGATTAAGATGGAATCAGCAACCAATTTTTTCCGAAATCGCTACAGCCTGACAGGGCTGGAAAGTACTCTTAATGAAGAGGAAAAGGCTTTTCAAGATATGATGCACCGCTTTGCTGAAGAAGTGGTTCGCCCTGCCGGTGCCGCACTGGATAAGCTCACGCCTGAGCAAGTGATTGCCCCGAACTCTGTACTTTGGGAGGTGTATGCCAGGTTCGCTGAGCTTGGCGTTATGGAAATACTCGCTTCTGATGAAGTTGATCCAGTGACGGAAGCGCGCCTCATGCAAATCATGCTGGAAGAGCTGGCTTGGGGTGATTCCGGCATTGCGGTTTCCCTTGGTGCGGGCCTGAGCCCCCTGATGCACGCCAAAATGTTCGAGAACCAGTTCGTCATGGAAAAGCTTCTTGCTAATCCAGGCATAGGCTGCTGGGCAATCTCCGAGCCGGATCACGGCAGTAACCAGATTATGCACGGTAAGGGTTATGCCACCCAGAAGCCAAACTGTATTGTAAAGTTTGATGGTGACAAGTTGGTCATTAACGGGCAAAAGGCGGCATGGGTATCTAACGGTCCTGTTGCCAATTTCGCATCATTATTTACTGCCTGTGACTTTGGTGGCGAAGAGCTGGGCCAGTGCGTCGTTGTGGTACCGATGGATGCCAAAGGCGTGAGCAAGGGTAAGCCACTGGATAAGATTGGCCAACGCGCCTTGCCACAGGGTGAAGTGTATTTCGATAATGTAGTGATTGAAAAAGAGTGGTTGCTGGTCGCGCCTGAGAACTACGGCGCGGCTTTCGAATCCCAGTTGTCTTTGGCTAATGCTGGTATGGGGTTGATGTTTACCGGTTTGGCTCGCGCGGCATTTGAGCATGCGCTTGATTACGCTCACGAGCGCAAGCAAGGTGGCTTTGCCATTATAGAGCACCAGGACGTACAACGTCGTTTGTTCGATATGTTTCGCAAGGTAGAGATGTGTCGCGCTCTGTCGCACCGTGTAAACGAGTATATTGCAGCTGCTCCTCGTCCATCTCTGTTGGCCGCTGCCGCATCTAAAGTTTCTGTCACTGATCTGACCTTTGAAGTAGCTACCTCAGCACTGCAAATGTTCGGTGGTAACGGTTTGACTAAAGAGTACCCAATGGAAAAGCTGTTGCGTGATGCTCGTGCTGCACAGATCGAAGATGGCTGTAACCACGTGTTAAGTATCAAGGGTGGCAGCCTGCTGAATAAGGATAATCCGCTGGCTTAGAGTTGAGCGGGTTACTCCATTCCAAATCAATCACGGAGTA